>JBJXEZ010000242.1:0-40155 GCA_046153695.1 Saprospiraceae bacterium | reverse complement strand
CGCAGTGCTCGACGATCCGAACGACCCCGTTGCCACCCGAATCCTTGGCGCCGGTTATGCGTGGAAATTCATGGAGCGAGGCCGGGGCAATCTGGGTTTCTTCGGCATGATGTCATCGGGCCAGGCGTGCATCGACTATCTTGGCAAAGCTGCAGCGCTCGATGGCAAGAATCGCGTGCTGCCTTCCATCCAGGCCTGTGCACGCGTTGCCGAGGCCCGAATGCGCGGCAGCGTATTAAAAATAGATGTGGAAGGCGCAGACACCCTAGTTTTGCAGGGCGCCCGGCAGCTGTTGGCAGCACATCAGATCGACCATGTTTTTTTCGAGGTCAACCGCGTGCGCATGGAGCGGCTCCAAATTCCGCAACACCAGGCCCCAGAACTCCTAGCCGCCTGTGGCTACCGGACGGAACAAATAGCCCCAAACGAGTTCCACGCGTACAGGGGGAATGATGAACTAAGAATGATGAATGATGAATGATGAATTTCTCGCCGATCTCATAGCCTGTGCGCATTGCTTTTCTTACTAACCATTTTCCTCCTGTTATTGACGGCGTAGGCGATTACACCTGCCACCTCGCCGCCGCGCTGGCACGCCAAGGGCAGGAGGTGCATGTTTTTTGCAGAAGGCAGGAGAACGTGGATACGCCCGCCGGGGCGCAGGTGCATGCCGTGGCAGCCGACTGGAGCTGGCGCTCCGTCGGGCAGGTTTTGCGGCAAATCCGACAGGTTCGGCCCGACTGGGTTTTCGTGCAATACGTGCCATACGGTTTTCAAAAACACGGGCTGCCGCTTCCGTTGGTGTGGCTGTTGTTTTGTTTAAAAATCCGCGGCCTGCGAACAGCCGTCGTTTTCCACGAATTTTTCAACGGAAACGGTCTGCGCAGTTTCCGGCACGCACCCGTGGCCGCAGCACAGTACCTGATTGGAAAAAGTTTGGCCGTACTTGCCGACCGGGCAGTGGTGAGCAACGATACGGTCGCTCGGCAACTCCGGGCCGGAAAAACAAAAACCGTACGCATCCCCGTGGGGGCCAATTTTTTTCCGGAAAACATGGTGCGCCTGCCCCGCAAACACGGCCCGACCCGCATCGTCAGCATCGGCGGCGGGGCGCACCGAAACCGGCTTCTGGCCGACGTGCTGGCCCTGCTCGTCCACCGGCACGGACTGGCCGATTGTGCGGTAGTACTGGCTGGCCATGCCGAAACCGCGTTCGCGGAACGGTTGCGCAGCCGCGCCCGCCTGCTCGGCGTGGAAAAAAACCTGACTATCACCGGCCCGCTCAACACGACGGAAATGGGCCGACATCTGGAATCGGCCACGCTCCTGCTCCTGCTCGATACCGTGGAGCGCGGCATAGGCGGGCTGGCGCCCAAAAGCGGTGCGGCGGCGGCGGCATGGGCCTTCGGGTTGCCCCTGCTCGGCGTGCGCGGCAGCCTCACCGAACCGGACTACTTCCGCCACGAGTACAACTGCTGTCTGGCCGAAAACGATGCCGAGTCCGTGGCCAAGGCTTGTTTTGACCTTCTGCGCGACGAGCCGCTGCGCGATAAAATCGCCCAAAACGGTCACGATCTTTTCCGCCAACACCTCGCCTGGGATCGCATCGCCGAGGCGTACGGAGCAATCATGCAACCACCTTATTCACATGCCTGAAAAAAACCTGACCATCGGTATCGCCGTGCCTGTGTACAACAACTGGCACCTCGCCCAGCGCAACGTCCAAAACTGCCTGCTCTGGGATGGCGACCGCATCAGCCAAATTGTGCTCGTGGACGATTGCTCGCCCGAGGCCAACCCGTTCGTTTTTCCGGAAAACGTGCGCATACTACGCAACACCGAAAACCTCGGCTACACCCGCACCGCCAACCGCGCGCTACAAGCCCTCGACACTGACCTGATCGTACTGCTCGACTCCGACGCACATCCCGTGCGCCCGTTCGCAGACGATCTGTGCCGCTATTTTTCGGAAAATCAAAACCTCGGCCTGCTGGGCCTTTGCACCCTGGACGAGGCCGGACTCGACAGCGGCAACTACGGCTACGAACCGCAAGCCTGGGAGCTGGTCGCCGGTCAACGCCTGAGCGGCACGTTGGCTTTTTTGAAGAATAAAAAATACCGAATACCGTACTCCTGCGCCGTGGTTTATCGAAAAAAATGCCTTGACGAGATCGGCCCCTACGACGAGCACTTCCAGTTTCTGGATGCCGATGTGGACCACGCCATGCGTATCCACCGCAGCCGGTGGCTGTGCGAATACGCCCCGGATGTGGCCGTTTTCCATGTCGGCGGCGGTTCCATCGGTGCCGACTCCCGCCGCGTGCTGATGTACTACGACAGCCGCTGGAAACTGTTGAAAAAACACGGCAAAATCGCCTGGCCCGCTATGCTTCGAGCGCTGGTATTGGCGCGGATATTTTTGGAACTGACCCTGCTGCGCACCGCCGGACGGTTTTTGTTCAAAGACCCCGCCGTGCTGGCAGACAAGGTAGTGGGGAGAAAAAAACTGTTGGCCTTTTGCGCAAAAAACTACCACTGACCAATGGCTTACGATCAAAACTATTTCCGCACCGTGTATCCCGCCAAACTTGAACCGAGCGCCTACAACGATAAGTTGTCGCGTTTTTGGATGTACAACCTGTTCGAGGCCACCGGCTACGACGTGGCGGGCAAGGCCGTTCTGGATTTCGGCAGCGGCCCGGGGCACCTCACGCGCAGCATCGGTGCCTGGTGCTACGACGTGTCTGAGTATGCCCGCGAACTGCTCGAACAGGACAACCGCCGCATCGTGACCGACCTGGATGCCGTAGCGGACGGTTTTTTCGACTTCGTGCTCAGTTCGCACTCGCTGGAACATACCCTGGAACCGCTTGCCGAACTGGTTCGCCTGCGCCGACTGCTCCAACCCGATGGCCGCCTGCTATTGGTTTTGCCTATTGAACCGCACCCCGGGCCAGTAGCCCTCCGGCCCGATCTCCACGGGCATGTGTACTCGTGGAATTTTCAGAATATTACCAACCTGCTGGACGCGGCGGGCTTTGCCGTAGAGCACCAAAGTGTAGTGTACGGCCCGACTGGTCTTCGTTTTTTTTTCAACATGCACACAGTGCGGCAACTCGGCCGGCTGCGGCGGCTGTGGCCTTCGATGCTGACGGTAGCACAAAACAATTTATGAAAATCGCCCTTTACTCGCCCAATTTTCTCCCGCTCACTGGCGGCTTGGAAAACGTGGTACACGATCTGGCCACTGGATTTTCCGAAGCGGGCCATACGGCCACCGTCGTCACAGCCACGCCTGCCGACGCGCCCGACGGTTTTCCGTTTCGGGTGCTGCGCCGCGCCGGTTTTTTCGGACAAGTGGCCGCTATGCGCTGCGCCGACGTGGTGCTGATGTTCAATGTCAGCCTGTGGGGCGTACTGCCGTGGCTGGTGTCGGGTCGTCCGCTGGTGGTGTCGCACCACACCCCGAACAGCGATGACCGGCTTGGGCGGCTCAAAGCCTGGGTCGCCCGGCGGCTGGCGGCACGAAACGCCACGTGCAGTGTCTACCTGGCCCGGCAGTTTGACGGTGCCGTGCCCCTGCCCAATCCGTACGACGATGCCGTTTTTCGAAGCAGTCAGCCCTGGGTGTTTCGCCGCCGCGACTTTGTTTTCGTGGGCCGCCTGGTGTCCGATAAAGGTGCCGACTTGCTGTTGGCCGCCATGGCTCTACTGCAAGATCAAGGCCACAAACCCGGCCTGACCATCGTGGGCAGCGGGCCTGAGGAGGCGGTTTTGCGGCAGCAGGCCCGTGAATTGGGCCTGGAAGAACAGGTGGTTTTTGTCGGAGAAAAAAAAGGGCCGGCCTTGGCCGCTGTGCTGAACGAGCACCGGTTTGTCGCGGTGCCGTCGCGGTGGGCTGAGCCGTTTGGATTAGTAATGCTGGAAGGGCTGGCTTGTGGGTGCATCGCCATAGGTTCTGATGGCGGGGGCTTGCCTGAAGCGCTCGGCGGCCTGGGCTTGACGTTTCCGAACAACAATGCCCCGGCGCTGGCCGCCTGCTTGCGGCAGGTAGTAGAAAACCCTTTGGAATACCTGCCCGAACCTGAAAAACTGGCCGCACATTTGCGCAGGCATGAGCGGGCGGCAGCGGCTCAAGCGTATTTGGACTTCTTGCTTTTTCCACACATACCGTGACCCACAACCCAGGACAGACTGATGACCTTAATGCCCAGCAGCGGCTCAACACCCGGCTGCTGGCTTTCGTGTTATTGTACACTGTTTTCGCCGGTGCCTTGCGCAAGTGGGTGCTCTTTGGCGGGCAGGCGAGCAACCTGCTTCTGCTGGGCCAAATCCTGCTGCCATGGTTTTTCTACTTTGCAGCCCCGGGCCGCCGCGAGCGGTATTTGCCTGTACTGCTGGTGTTCGGCGGGATGCTGGTGCTCATGGCGCTCAACCCGCTCAACCAGACGCTCTACCACGGCGCATTCGGTGTGCTGCTACACGGCGGTTTTTGGCTTTTTGCCTTCCACTATTTGGAAAACAAGGATCTGTACCGCTGGGACCACTTGTTTGGCCTCATGCTGGCTATCGTGCTCATCGAGGTCGGGCTGGGTATTGTGCAGTACGGCATGCCCAAAGACCACATCATCAACCGGTATTCCAACGAATCGGTGACCAGCATCGCTTTCGTGGGAGAAGCCGCCCGGGTGACGGGCACATTCAGTTTTGTGGCGGGGTTTTCGTCGTGGCTGTTGTTAGTCAATTTGTGGGTGTGGGGCCTGGCGGTATGGCGGCGGCAGACCGTGCTCGTGTCGGCATTGATCGCCGTGAGCGTGGTGGCCAGCCTCATCTCCGGCGCACGCATGGCGCTGGCGCTTACGCTCTTGTTCGGACTGATAGCCTACTGGCACCTCCTGCGCCATGTACCCCTGCACCGCCCGGTTTTCGTGCTGCTTCTTGCCCTTGCTGCTGCAACGACTGCTTTCCAGTCCAGTGCGTTTTTGCAGCAGTCGTGGACAAATTTCGCTTCCCGCATTCAGGACGGCCTGCGCGACGAGGAGTACGGGCGGCGCACGATCGGTGCCGTGGAGGAAATCATCAATTATCGCGGCGACTATGCCCTGCTCGGAACCGGGCTGGGCGGCACATACCAGGGCGCGCGCCTCATTTGGGGCGAATCGTACCACCTGCTGCAGTACGGCGGCTACGAGGAAGAGGCCGAACGCATCGTGCTGGAGGGCGGATTCGTGCTGCTGCTGACCCGGGCGGCACTGTTGTTTTTTTTCCTGAGGAGGCTGCGCATCCCGTTTTTTGCCAAGGCCCTGTTTTTTGCCCTGATCCTGTTTTTTGCCCAAACGATTTTCAACGCCTACAACATCGTGTTCTTCACCTTCGGACTGAGCATACTGGACTGGAGCTACCGCCAACACGAGACTAACCCCGCCTCCGGTTAACATGCACCGCGTCGTTTTTCTCTACTCCCACCCGATCCAGTACTTTGCCCCGCTGAGCCGGTATTTGGCCAAAACGGGCGACTTCGATGTGACGGTGTGCTACTGCTCGCGGCAGGGGCTGGATGCCGCCCACGATGCCGGTTTTGGCCAGGCCGTGCAGTGGGACATACCCTTGCTGGACGGCTACCGGTCTGTTTTTTTGCCCAACTGGCGGGGCGGTCCGGGTGCTGTCGGCGGTTTTTGGAGTCTCGTCAACCCCGCTATCATCATTTTTTTGTGGAAAACACCGCCTGGCACGCTTGTGGTACATGGCTGGGGTTATGCCACGCATTTGCTGGCCATCGTGTTTGGTTGCCTGCTGGGGCACAAGGTTTGCCTGCGTGCAGAAACACCGCTCAGCCACGAGGCGCTGCTGCCGTGGCACAAACGGCTGCTGAAAAAAGTACTTTTACGGTTCTGTATTTTTCCCTGGATCAGCCGTTTTTGGTACATCGGCACGCAAAACCGCGCGTTTTACCGAAACCTCGGCGTGTCCGAAACCAGGTTGGTTTTTACGCCCTACTGCGTGGACAACGCGCGGTTTTCTGCCCGACACGAGGCGCTGTGTAGCAATAAAAACGCCCTTCGGGCAAACCTCGCCATCCCCCAAAACGCCCGCGTGGCGTTGTTTTCGGGAAAATTTGTGGACAAAAAACGGCCCATGGACCTGATGCGGGCTTTTCACCAGGCCAACGTGCCGAGTTCATTTCTCGTCTTTGTAGGCGACGGCGCGTTGCGCCCCGAAATGGAAGCGTATTGCCAAAAAAACGCCTTGCGGAACGTGCTGCTTACCGGGTTTGTCAACCAAAGCGCCATCGGGCAGTACTACGCCGCCGCCGATGTATTCGTCATGTGCTCCGGGGCGGGCGAAACCTGGGGCCTGGCCGTGAACGAGGCCATGAACTTCAGACTGCCCGTCCTGTTGTCCGACCTGACGGGCAGCGCCGATGACCTCTGCCAGCCCGGCATCAACGGTCACACATTCCCCACGGGCGACGTGCCGGCCTTGGCCGAGCGGCTGCGCCAGTTACTGACCCTGCCAGCGGAGCAGTTGCAGGCTCTCGGGCGGGAGTCGAAAAAAATCGTCGCCGGGTATTCGTTCGAGGTAGTTGAAAAAAACTTGTTGGCAGGTATGTAGCATGCCACTCGCAGTTTTGTCATTTCGTAGAAATCCGTCCGCGCCACGGGCGAATTCGCGAGCAGCAGCCCAGAAACCAGAAATCACGTCTCTCATGAAATTCATCGTCGCCCACTCCGATCGGCAGTATTGCAACCACCTGCTTGTGGCTCTGGCCAAACGGGGCTGGCTGGTGCGGTTTTACACACTTTTTTCAGCAAACCGGCTATGGGGGTGGCCGCGGTTTTTTCCCAAAAAAATGCGGGACGCACTGCGCAAAAGGGCAGTTGACCCTGAGGTGACACCCCACATCCGGCATTTCCCGGCATTGTTCCTGGCGGGTCGTTTGTTCGGAAAAAACCTGGTTTGGGCCATTCAAAACACATACGTCTGGTTTGACCGGCGCGTAGCACAGCGGCTGGCCAAGGCCGATTTTGATGCCGTCGTCACCTACGAAAATGCCAACCTGCACACGCATCGAGCAGCTAAACGGCTCGGAAAAATCACCGTTCTCGACCTCGCCCAGATCCACCACGATGACATCGCGCAGTACGGCCAGTGGTTCATGCCGCCCGATGTCCTCCAGGCGGAAATCGCAATCATCAACCCGCGCAAGTCGGAAGCATTGGCCCACACGGATTATGTGCTTACGCTGTCGTCGTTTGCCGCCGAGTCCATGCTGCGGCACGGCTGGCCGGCCGAGCGGCTGTTCACCGTGCGCCTCGGGGTGGACGTGCAGCGTTTTTCGGCAAAGCCGGAGTACCGCCAATTGGGGCCGCTCCGCCTGCTTTTTGTGGGCACGCTGACCAGGCGCAAGGGTCTGGAGGTGCTGTTTAAGGCACTTGCCCAACTGCCAGAGGCCGCGTTCGACCTCACCCTCATCGGCCCCGTTTCGGATGCGGGCGATCTTTTGCGTGAGCACGCGGGCCGATTTCGGCACCTGCCGTTCCAGCACCACGAAGCGCTGGCTGATCATTACCGGCAGGCTGACGTGTTCGTATTTCCGTCGCTGCTCGATAGTTGGGGGCAAACGGTTTTGGAAGCAATGGCCTGTGGTACTCCCGCCATCGTCACCGAAAATACGGGTGCCAGGGATGCCGTGCAGCAGGGCGGTGGCTGGGTTATACCTACCAACGACGTACCGGCGCTGGAAAACGCCATCCGATACTGCCTGAATAACCGGGCCGTGGTGGAAGAAAAGGGGAAACTGGCCCACCAAACCGCCCGACAGTACACCTGGGAAAACTACCAAAAAAACTTGTTGGCGATTTTTGATGAAATATCCCGCTATCAGTCACACCTGGGTTCTCCAGGTTTTAACTTGGAAAGTCTGTAATCTACCAACCAAAAACCTCGAAACCCATGCACAGCATTCTTCACGTCACTCCCTACTACCTGCCCGAAGACGAATATGGCGGGCCGGTTGTCACAGTCAGCCGCTTGGCTGAAGAACAAGTACGGGCCGGGGCACAGGTCTGTGTGTTCACAACCACAACGAACAAGCCGAATGCCGGTTTTGAGCCTACCGGCGTACAGGTTTTTCGGTTCCGACGCTGGGGCGAGTACGGTTTTTTCAGCCCGGGGTTGTTGTGGGCGTTTTGGCACATGGCTCCCAAGATTACGGCCGTACACCTGCACACCTGGTGGAATTTTACGGCGTTCGGCATAGCCCTGCTGGGGAAAGTACGGGGTGTTCGGATGGTGGTGTGCCCGCACGGCATGCTCAGCCCGTACAGTTTGAGCAAGAGCCGAATGCGGATTTTTTTTCAAAAAAAGGTCGGGCAGTGGCTGCTTGGCGGTGCAATGCTGCACGCTACCTCGCGGCAGGAAGCCGAAGAGTTGGTTGCGGTGCATCCCCGTATTCCCATTCAAGTGGTGCCCAATATCGTGTACCTGCCCGCCGAACTGCGGCCTATTGCCGAAAAAGCGCCTGCGGATGCATTTGACTTGCTGTTCCTATCGCGCGTTCACCCCAAAAAAGGCCTCGATCTACTGCTGATGGCTTTGGCCCGAATGCCAGACGAATGTGCATGGCGGCTTACCGTGGGCGGCAGTTCGAGTGACAATTATCCCGAAAAAATGAAGAAACTGGCTCAAAACCTCGGCATCGCGCACCGGGTATACTGGCACGGCTGGGTGGACGGCGATGCCAAGTGGCCGCTGTTGGCCGAGTCCGACCTGCTAGTACTACCTTCGCACAATGAAAACTTCGCTATTGTTGTCCTCGAAGCCCTTGCGGAAGGCACGCCCGTCGTGTTGAGCAACCAGGTGGGCTTACACGATTATGTCCGCGAAAACGACTTCGGCTGGTGCTGCGAACCGACCGCCGAATCGCTGCGCGAAACGGTCAGGGCTGCTTTTGCAGACACGGCCAAACGCTGGCGTATCCGCCAGGTTGCGCCCAATGCCGTTCGGGCCGACTTCGATCCACACACGACCGTGCAGGCGTATTTTGGTTTGTATAACCCTGGCGCTACTTCACGGTAGTTGAAAATCATATGCGCATCGCACTCATTTTTCGCCGTCCGCAACCAGGCGAGCACTTCAGCATAGAGCGCTCGTTTGGGGTTTTGCTGCCCATTTGGAAAAAGCACGGCGATTCGCCAGCATTCAGCATTCATCGTTCATCCTTCATAAGCAAGGGGTTGTGGCAGCGCATGCGCATCCTCGCTCAGATGGCCCGGCTACGGGCAGATGTTTTTCACGTCACCGGTGACATCCACTTTGCCGCATTGGGGCTTCCGGGGCGAAAAACCGTGCTGACGATCCACGACTGCGGTTTTATGCGCCACCCCAACCCCGTGTTACGTTGGTTGCTGGGCATTTTTTGGCTGAAATGGCCGGTTCTGCACTGCCGTTTGGTGACCACCGTTTCGGAAGCGACCAAGGCGGAGATTGTCCGAAATACCGGCTGTTCGCCCGACAAGATTGCCGTGGTGCCAAGCGCTGTGCCCGATCATTTTCGGCCGGCGGCCAAATTATTTCACACCGAAAAGCCGCGCATTCTGCACATCGGCTCGGCGCCGAATAAGAACCTGCGCCGGCACATCGAAGCGCTGCATGGTATACCCTGTGTGCTGCACATCGTGGCGGCGGTGCCGGAGCCTGAAAAACGGCTGCTGGAGCAGTACGGGATCGAGCATGTGATCACACCCGACCTCGACGATGCTGCCATCGTGCGAGCGTACGAACACTGCGACCTGCTGTTGTTCGCTTCCACGCTGGAGGGATTCGGTATGCCCATCGTGGAGGCCCAGTCGGTGGGCAGACCGGTAGTGACGAGCGATTGTTCCAGCATGCCGGAAGTGGCCGGAACCGGCGGAGCATGTTTTGTCAACCCGTTCGATCCGGCCTCCATCCGCGAGGGCGTGTTTCGCGTGATCCACGACGCGGTTTTTCGGGAAAACATCGTGCAGCGCGGTTTTGAAAACACCGGGCGCTTCCGGGTCGACGGCATCGCAGCGGCGTACATCGGGATTTACCAAAAAATACACACCAATGGTTGACCTATCCCGCTTCAACAACACCCACTTCGAGCGCGGTGCCCCGCGTTGGAAAGAGGCACTTTGGCTGCTCGTCAGCGCGTTGGTTTTTCAGCACGAGCTGGCCATTTGGAACGCGCCCAAAATTTGGCTCCTCCGCCTGTTTGGCGCTGTCGTGGGAGCGGGTGTGGTGCTAAAACCCCGCGTGACGATCAAATTTCCGTGGAAACTCCATATTGGCGACCACGTTTGGATCGGCGAAGCGGTATGGGTGGACAACTTGGCGCCAGTGACTATCGGCAGCCATACTTGCCTGTCGCAGGGTGCCATGCTGCTCACGGGCAACCACGACTACACGAAACCGGCATTCGATCTGGTCGTGCGGCCGATCCAAATCGAAGCCGGTTCGTGGATAGGGGCAAAGGCCGTGGTGTGCCCCGGCGTTGTGGTGCGTACCTGCGCTGTTTTAACCGCAGGGTCGGTGGCGACGCACGAACTTGAAGCGTTCGGAATTTATCAGGGAAACCCCGCAGCACTAAAATCGAAGCGTATTTTTGCCAAAGAATAGGGAGCGTTCGCGTTAAGCACCCCACAGGGTTGCTTTTCTTTGTTTAAGATGAACTCAGCAATCGCGAAGAAACAAGCCTCTGTGACGTTTGTTTCTTCGCCGTTTTCAATCATGAAAATTTCCATCATCACCGTTTGTCGCAACAGCGCCGCCACCATCGGTGACACACTGGCGAGCGTGCGCGACCAGACCCACCACGCGGTGGAGCACATCGTGGTGGACGGTGCCTCCTCCGACGGCACAGCAGATATCGTGCGAGCGCATCCGCATGTAGCCCGCTGGGTCAGCGAACCCGACTGGGGTTTGTACGATGCCATGAATAAGGGCATCCGAATGGCCACAGGCGAGGTAGTGGGCATCCTCAATTCGGACGATTTTTACGCCGGCCCGCACGCCCTAGCCCGCGTAGCAGAGGCCTTCGTCCGCCACGGTACTGATGCGTTGTACGCCGACCTGAACTATGTGCAACCGCACCCGCCACACCGGGCGGTACGGCACTGGCGTTCGGGCACATACCGTCGCGAACAGTTTCGGTACGGCTGGATGCCACCGCATCCAACGTTTTTCGTGCGGCGGGAGCATTACGAAATACTCGGCGGATACGATCCACATTTCCGCGTGGCCGCCGACTACGAACTGATGTTGCGTTTTTTGTACAAACACCGCCTTTCGGCCTGCTACCTGCCCGAAGTGCTCGTGCAGATGCGGACGGGCGGCATCAGCAATTCGTCGCTGCGCCGGCGCTGGCATGCCAACCGCGAAGACCGTCGGGCCTGGACCCAGAACGGCTTGCGCCCTGGGTTTTTCACGCTCTGGCTAAAGCCGGTGCGAAAAATTCCGCAGTTTTTTTGCTGTTAGCCGCTTGCTGTTGGCCATTGGCTTCCAAATAAGCGTACACCGTTCAGGTCGGGCCTCGAGATCAGGAAAGCCAACAGTCAATGGCTAGCAGCCAATAGCCAATGAATAGCCATGAAAATAGCCATCCTCGTCGGTACTCGACCCAACATCATAAAGGCGGCCCCACTGTGGCGGGCATTGCAGGGGTGTGCCGAGGTATGCCTGATCCACACCGGCCAGCACCGCGACGCTGATATGAGCGCGGTGTTTTTTGACGATCTCGGCCTGCCCGCACCAGATGTGTTTTTGACTGGCGATTCCGCCTCCCCCGTGCGCGAAACCGCCCAGATCGCGCTGGAGCTGGAGCCTGTTTTGCAGGCTATGCGCCCGGACTGGGTCGTAGTCATCGGGGATGTTACGTCTACGCTGGCTGGTACGTTAGCGGCCAAGCAACTGGGGCTACGAGTGGCGCATGTGGAAGCGGGTTTGCGAAGCTTTGACCGGCGTATGCCAGAGGAGTTGAACCGGGTGGCGGTGGATCACTTAGCGGATTTGTTGTTTGCCACCGAAGCCTCGGCAGTAGAAAATCTGCGCTCCGAGGGCATCGCCGCCGAACGCGTTTTTTTGGTGGGAAACGTGCTGATTGACACACTGATCGCCGTTTTGCCGAAGGCGGAAAAAATAGATCGGGGAAAATTTTTCGCAGGAGCCGCGGAACATGCGTACGCACTCTGCACATTTCACCGAATAGCTAACGTGGATGAACCGGAAGGCTTGATGCGCGTGATCGACCTGATCGAACGGACAGTCCAGTACCTGCCCGTTATTTTTCCGGTACACCCGCGAACAGTGCAGAAAATCCGGCAACATGGTTTGGAGAGCCGCCTGTTCGGAAATCCGGCGGTATGGACGTTGTTTCCTGTTTGCTATTCCGAGATGGTTTGCCTGATGCGAAATGCCAGCTTGGTGATCACCGACTCTGGCGGCATACAGGAGGAAACGACCTGGTTAAGCGTGCCCTGCCTCACCTTTCGGGAAAATACCGAGCGCCCGGCTACGGTGTCCCACGGCACCAACACAATCATTTCCGATCTCGACCCGAGCACGGCGGAGCATCAAATTGAACTACTTTTGGCCGGAAAATACAAACATGGCACCGTGCCGCCACTTTGGGACGGGCTGGCGGCCAAACGCATTGCCGATATATTAACGCAAACATGAAAACCGCACTCATCACCGGTATCACCGGGCAAGACGGCGCTTATCTCGCCGAGTTGTTATTGAAAAAAGGGTACATCGTACACGGCATCAAACGCCGAAGCTCGATGTTCAACACCGACCGCATTGACCACCTGTATCAGGACCCGCATGTGACAAACCGCAACTTCATCCTGCACTACGGCGACCTGACGGACAGCACCAACCTGATCCGGATCGTGCAGGAGGTGCAGCCCAACGAAATCTACAACCTCGGTGCTCAAAGCCACGTCAAGGTGAGTTTTGAAACGCCGGAGTACACCGCCAATGCCGATGCTGTGGGCGCTTTGCGCCTGCTGGAAGCGATCCGGCTGCTGGGATTGGAGCGCAAAACGAAGTTTTACCAAGCCTCCACATCCGAACTGTACGGCCTCGTGCAGGAAGTGCCGCAACGGGAGAGCACGCCGTTTTACCCGCGCTCGCCGTATGGGGTAGCCAAGTTGTACGCCTACTGGATCACGGTCAACTACCGCGAAGCGTACGGGATATTTGCCTGTAACGGCATTTTATTCAACCACGAATCACCCTTGCGCGGCGAAACGTTTGTGACCCGCAAAATCACCCGTGGCGTGGCCCGAATTGCTATGGGCTTGCAGGAAAAAATCTGGCTCGGCAACCTCGATGCCCGGCGCGACTGGGGCCATGCACGCGACTATGTGGAGGCCATGTGGCGTATGCTTCAGCAGCCAGAGGCAGAGGATTTCGTCATCGCCACCGGTACGGCCACAACAGTGCGTGATTTTGTTATCATGGCTTTTTCCAGGGTCGGAGTGGCGCTGGAGTTTCGCGGTCAGGGTGAGCGCGAGGTCGGCATCGTGGTCGCTTACTCCAACCCGGAGTATCAAATTGCCCCCGGAACAGAAGTGGTGGCCGTAGACCCGAACTACTACCGCCCCACCGAGGTGGATCTGCTCATCGGCGACGCAACTAAAGCCCGCGAAAAACTCGGCTGGATGCCCACGCACACACTCGCCGACATGGTGGCCGAGATGATGGCCGCCGACCTAGATGTATTCCGCCGCGAGAAGCTGCTACACAATTCCGGGTTTGCCGTGAAAAGAATGATGAATGATGAATGATGAATATGGAGCGAGGTGGTCGTTTGGAGGCCGCTTTCCATTGGGATTTAGTGTGTTGGGCGGTCGGTGTTTCGCTGCTTTTTGCCTTCACCTGTCCTTCCCATTTTCTCGTCGCCGACGAGGTGGCCTATTTCGAGCAGGCGCTGGCTTGGGCGGGAGGTAAAGCGACTATTGTTAGCGACTATCCCCCCGGCACGGCGCTGGTTGCCGCCGGATTCATCGCCTTATTTGGCCCAAAGGCTGTGTTTTGGAGTGGGATAACGGCTTGGCTTGTAGGCATTTTGGCGATAGCCAGTCTGTTGAATCGGCTGGAAAAACCGACGATTTGGGCGCTGTACCCTGCTCTGTTTCTGCCCGGCATCGTGCTTACCCGCACGCTGATGAGCGACCTGTCGAGTTTCGCTCTGGCCAGTATTTTCCTTTCGTTTTATGCTCGGCCAGCCAATCGAGGTGCCGCCATCGTCGCCGGGCTGGCCGCGGGCTTGGGTGTTTTATTTCGGGAAACAAACCTGCTGTGGGCGTTGCCGTTTTTGGCTGGTGCAGCGCTGCGCAGTCATGCCTTTTGGAAAATTCTGTGGTGCGGCTTTTTAGCAGGTTTGGGACTGCGATTGGGTTGGGGTTGGCTGGCTTTCAGTGACCTGCTTTTTGTGCGGGACTCGGGTATCGGGTTTTCGGTGTTTTTTTTGCCGCAAAACCTGGCTTTTTACCTGCCGGCCCTGCTAGTGCTCGCTCCTGGAGGTTTGTATTTTTTGATAAAAAACCCTTCGCCGTACCGGTGGGAAATAGCGGCGACGGCAGTGCTCTTCCTCGGTGTGTACGGGTGTTACGGATACGAGGCGTTTGCCAAAAGTGGCGCTAAAGCGCTGGTGTTACAAGGGCGGTTTTTGGTGCCCTTATTGCCGTTCATGGCATTGGCTGTGGCGGAAGTGCTGCCAAATGTGGGCCGCCGTTTACGCTTCGGCATGGCCTTGGTGGCGTTCGTCCTGTTCGGTGTGGTGCAGTTTGTTGGCCGTGCCCACAACGCCGAACAGCAGCGCATCACCGATACCCTGCTCCATTTACCCACCTTAACGCACTACACCTTCACCCCTGACGAGAGCCGCAAGTACCTCAACGCCCTGCACGGCCAACGTACCTTGCTGGCCCCAAGTCAAAACTCAAAACCTGTACCTGCAGAAGCCATGACCGAGGCAGGCAAAGATCGAATCTGTTACGCCCACCTTATCACCCGTTCAGACAGCGCCGATTGGCTCAAAAAAACCAAAGAGGCTGAAGCAGCGTTCGAGCAGTATTTTCGCGGCTGCAAAACGGTACAGGTGTGCAATCTGACGATCCGGGACGGAACTCGGCTCCGCGTATGGAAGATTCAAACGACAAAAAACGATGAATAAAAACGACAAGATTTATGTGGCTGGCCACAATGGGATGGTCGGTTCGGCCATTCTACGCCGTTTGGTGGCGGAGGGGTTCGACAACGTCGTACTGAGGCGTTCAAGCGAACTGGACTTGCGCAGCCAAGCCGAAACGGATGACTTTTTCCGGCAGGAAAAACCCGACTATGTGTTCCTCGCTGCAGCCAAAGTGGGCGGCATTTTAGCAAATAACACCTACCGGGCCGAGTTTTTGTACGACAACCTGATGATCGAGTCCAACACCATCCATGCCGCCTGGCAGCACGGTGTGCGCAAACTGTTGTTCCTCGGTTCGTCGTGCATATACCCCAAACTGGCACCGCAGCCACTGCGGGAAGACGCCCTGCTTACCGGCCCGCTGGAGGCTACAAACGAGCCGTATGCCGTAGCCAAAATCGCCGGTATCAAACTGTGCGATGCCTACCGGGCGCAGTACGGCTGCCAGTTCATTTCGGCCATGCCAACCAATCTGTACGGCCCCAACGACAACTACCACCCGGAGAATAGCCATGTGTTGCCGGCATTGATCCGCAAGTTTTACGAGGCCAAACGCGATGGCCTGCCGTTCGTCACGCTCTGGGGTACCGGCACCCCTTTGCGGGAGTTTATGCATGTAGATGATCTGGCTGATGCAAGCCTTTTTCTGATGCAGCACTTCGACGAGCCGGGCTTTGTCAATGTCGGCGTAGGTTCGGACATATCCATCCTCGAACTGGCCCGATTGGTACAGCGCACGGTGGGCTACACGGGCGAAATCCGGCACGACACAAGCAAGCCGGATGGCACTCCGCGCAAGTTGATGGACGTGAGCAAATTGACGGCATTGGGCTGGCAGGCGAGCATCGGATTGGAGGAGGGGGTGGCGGCGGTTTGCCGGGAGTACCAGGAAAAACACCAGTGAATGGGTGCTATTTTTTCAAATAAATTCGTGTAAGTTTGGGGCCTGAAATATTACAAGAAATATAACTCAACCATGTACACTGAAATCGAACACAAAATGAGCGACCTGGAAATGGTCCTTTCTGAATTCATCGTCCAGACAAACAAGTCTTTTAAAAATCTCCACAACGAGATGAAGGACTTCAAAGATGAAATGAAGGACTTCAAGGATGAAATGAAGGACTTCAAGGAAGAGATGCGACAAGACCGCCGGGATATGAACAAACAGTGGGGCGAATTAGCCAATAAAATGGGCACACTGGTGGAAGACATCATCGCCCCGGCCATTCGCCCTGCAATCGAAAAATATTTCAAAGAGGAGGTCACATACCGGGCCGTGAACGTTCGGAAAAAAGATACTGCCCTCAATTTACGCGGCGAATTTGACATCGTTGCCACCACCGCGTCTGCTGTTTTTTTGGTGGAAACAAAAAGCTCGCCCAAAGTCGCCCATTTACAAGAATTTCAAAACGAGGTCATCCCGCGCTTTCGCAAGCTCTTCCCGGAATACAAAAACCTGAAGCTGGTACCCGTTTTCGCCAGCCTCCGGTTCGAGGATTCCTTCCTACCCCAAGCTACCGAGGCTGGGGTCTACCTGCTAGCCTACCGTGAATGGGACTACATGGATCTGCTCAACTTCGAAGCGCTCCAGTCTAAAATTGCCTAACCCAAACCTTCCAACCAGAAACCTTCCAACCTGTAGTATGCAAACACCCAATACAACATACGTCGCCATCATGGCTGGTGGCGTGGGCAGCCGTTTTTGGCCAGGCAGCCGCGAGGCGCGGCCCAAACAATTCCTCGACATGCTCGGCGTAGGCAAAAGCCTTCTCCGACTCACCTTCGAGCGGTTTTTGCCGATCTGCCCGGCATCCAACATCTTCATCGTCACTAATGCCGCATACCGCGATTTAGTCAAACAACAACTGCCCGAACTGTCCGACAACCAGATCATCGGCGAGCCGAGCCGCAACAACACGGCCCCGTGTATTGCCTACACCGCACTGAAACTCGCCGGGCTTGACCCTAACGCGAATATGGTGGTGGCTCCATCTGACCATGTGGTATTGCACGAAGCCGTTTTTTGTGAAAAAATCGGACAGGCGCTGGCTTTTGCTGGAAGTCATAAGGCCCTCGTAACGCTTGGCATCCAGCCATCGCGCCCCGACACCGGCTATGGCTATATTCAGTACGGCTCATCCCTTGAAAAGGGTGTGTATACCGTCCAGCGGTTTACCGAAAAACCCGACCTTGAAACCGCCCGCCAGTTTGTGGCTTCCGGCCAGTACCTGTGGAACGCCGGAATATTCGTCTGGAACCTGCAAACCATACTCGGTGCGTACAAAAACCTGGCCCCCGATATTTACAACATCCTCGAACAAGGGCGCAGCTTGTTCAATATGCCCGGCGAACAGGCTTTCATCGAACAGCACTACCCGAACACGCCCGACATTTCCGTGGACTTTGCCATTATGGAAAAAGCCGACAACGTTTTCACCTTGCCAGCCGATTTCGGCTGGTCCGACCTGGGTACCTGGGCAAGCCTGCACGCCGAACGCCCGCAGGACGAAAACGGCAATGTCTTGCAAAGCCCGACCATCGTGGCCCAGGATGTAAAAAACTGCCTCGTGCGTGCCCCACAGGGCAAGTTGGTCGTGCTCAAAAACCTCGACGGATACATCGTGGTGGACGAAGGTGATGTGCTTCTGGTGTGGCCAAAATCCGAAGAGCAGGCCATTAAGCATGTCAGATCAGTGGTGCATACCCAGTTTGGGGAAACATTTCTTTGAACCTGGGAAAAAAAATCAGCACAGGGTTTGGTGCGTCGGAGACATTGCCTACTTTAGCCCCCGCAATTTTCGAAGATAATCCATACCGTTTCTAACTCACTTGAGTTGACCGGCTTTGTCTGCACCTTTTTTTCGTCAAAACATTAAACAGCAGCACCGTGAGACAATGTCAATCCATCACCACGCATCCTGAAATTCAGGACGGCGAGCCCGTTTTCAGCGGCACGCGAGTCCGAGTCGAGACGTTCTACGATTTCATGCGCATTGGCATCAGTGTGAATGAATTTCTGGACGAATTTCCGTCCATCACACGCGATCAAGCCATGGACGTGTACGATCTGGTCAAACAGCAATACACCCTGGAGCAGATCACTTCCCTGGTGGACGGGCCGCAAGCTGCGCACGCCTCCCCGCGCGTACATGCGTGACGTGTGAATCCGTGCCAAGGAGGCTCAACAAACTCCGTTAGCCTTCGCACTACTTACACAAATCACGCCCTATTCACTCGAAACTGCGCCATTTGTCCTACGCGACAAATGGCGCAGTTTTTTTGGCAACTGTTGCTTTTTTATGCCTCCAAAAAAAATCCTGCTCGTAGCCAATACCGCCTGGAACCTGTGGAATTACCGTCGGGCATTGACCCGAGCCTTGCAGGATGCAGGCTTCGAAGTGGTCTTGGCTGCGCCCGGCGATCGGTTCATTTCCCTGCTCGAAACGAGGTTCGTGTCGCTTCAGCACTTGTCGCGACGTAGTTTTTCGTTTTTTCAAAACCTGCGAACGCTCGTGGAATTATACCGTTTGTTCCGGCGGGAGCGCCCTGCTGTCGTCCTGCTTTATACGGTAAAACCCAATATCCTGGGCAATCTGGCCGCGTGGTTGGCCCATTCGCCCACAATATCGGTCGTGGAAGGCCTTGGCCATAGCGGCACTTCGGCAGCGCGGTGGCGTTGGCTGGCCGCACCATTATACCGGTTGGCATTGCGGAGTGCCCGTCGGGTCATTGTCCTAAACCGTGACGACGAACAAGCATTTTTGTATCAAAAAATTGCGGCCCCGGCCCAGATCGTTGTCATTCCCGGCCCCGGTGTGGACACGGATTATTTCTGCCCGCCACCCACCCCACGCCGCACTTCGTCCCCCACTGTCTTCCTGTTTTGCGGGCGGTTGTTATCCGAAAAAGGCATCCACGAGTTTGTCGAAGCGGCGCAAATGGTATCCCGATCAGGGTGGGAAGCCGAGTTTCGCGTACTGGGCAGCCCCGACCCTGGCAACCCGGCCACTGTCCTCGAAGAGCAGGTCCGTGATTGGCAGCAAGCAGGAATCGTACAGTTTATTGGCGCAGCCGATGATGTACGCCCGCATTTGGCCGAAGCTGACGTGCTGATCTTGCCGTCATACTACCGCGAGGGCGTGCCGCGCTCGGTGTTGGAAGCCATGGCAATGGAAAAAATCATCGTGACTACCGACACTCCTGGCTGTCGCGACACTGTAGATGCAGGCAAAAACGGCTTCCTGATCCCGCCACGACGCGCTGACCTGCTGGCCCAAATAATGCTCCACATTCTTGCCTTGCCCCCGGACGAATGGTCGGTCATGGGCAAATATAGCCGGACGAAGGTCATCCGGGAGTTTTCGGATGCCGTGGTATTACCGCAATACATGGCGCTTCTAAACATTTGATTATGAGATACTCGCTCATCACTCTTCGCTAAAACCGAACGCTCCAAGTCAGGTGCGGCAAAAACGGCAGGCCGTTCACGGGCGTTTGTTCCGGCTCGCCAGTCGGGTTTGAGTCGGTCAGGAGCAGGTAGGTGAAATGCCGGTTAGGCTGTCCCAGCAAGTTGTAGGCCCCGACGGAAATCTGCTGTTCGAAGCGCCCGGTTTTCCAGCGGTAGTGCAGCGCAATGTCGAGCCGGTGCTGTTCGGGCTGGCGCAAATCGCCGCTGCCTTGGCGCGTAGCGTTCAGGTCGCCCCGGTGCAAGTCGTGCAAGCGGATTTTGCGGTTTTGGTACACCAGCAACGAGGAAACGGCATCGCCGCTGGCAAAACTCCAGACCGCCGAAGCCGAAAACCGCTGCCCAAACTGGTGCATGACAGCCACCTTCAGATTGAATGCCCGGTCAAACCGCGCCGGAAACCAGGCACCAGTGTTTAAATTGTCGAACCTGCGTTCGGAGCGGCTCAGCGTAAGCGCGGCCCAGCCAGTTGTATTCCCCGTCGTTTTTTCCGCCAACAGCTCCAGGCCATAAGCGCGGCCCTGGCCCACCTTGATTTCGTTTGCCCACAAGCGGTGCCCGTCCTGGTACATCACAAATTGCTCCGGCGGCAACCCGAAAAGCGAATCCCAGTTGAGCACATACTCCTCTACATTTTGCATGGATTTGGAGAAAAATTCCAGGCGCAGTGCCCATGTCTTGCCGGCATCCCAGGCGGTGCCGAGCGTGACCTGATGCGTGCGCTGCGGCGACAATCCCCTGCCCGGGAGCAGCCAGATATCGCCCAGCGACTCAACGCTGTTGGGCGAAACCGTTCGCAGCCCTTGCGCCAGCCAACTGGCCGTAGCCCAGGTACGCAACCGCCCGTTCCATTGTTTTTCCACCAAAAGCCGGGGCTGAGGCAACAACCAGGTATAGCCACCAGCACTAATGTTCTCCAATCGCAACCCAGCCTGGAAGCGCAGACCCGGTAAGGGCGAAAACCGCGCTTCGCCGTGCAGGGCAACTGTAAATGCCTCGTCGAAGGCGAGTGTTTCGGCGGGCGCGGGTGTGCTGTCGTTTTCTGTAAAAACTACCCAGTCAACGGGCAGGAATTCGGCGGTCTGTTGGTAAAAAAATGGCAACACTTGCGTAAGCGAAGCCTGAACACCGGTGCGCAACGCCAGGCGTTCGTTGATCTGCCAGTCCAGGTCCGTTTTGGCGGAGTAGTCGCGCAAATGGGTTTGGCTGATTTTTTGGAAAGTAAAATCGGAGGGAAAGCCCTCAGCCCGTAACACCTGGCGGCTCAGGTTGCTCAAGTCAAAACGGCTGGCGGTGAAGGTCGAGTTGGCAAAGCAGTTGTCGGCAAAAATATGGTTCCAGCGGAGGGAAGCGAAACGGTTCTGCCAAGCGGCATCGGTAGTGGACAGAATGTCACTCTGCGGCTGGCCGGGTTCGAACGACGGAAGCCTGCTGAGCAGCGAATCGGTCAAATGGTCGCTACTGCTGAACAGGCTCAGGTACAGCCGGTTCCGGGCACCGAACGACCAGTTGGCCTTGAGGTGCAGGTCCGAAAATCCATAATCCGACTCGCCAGTCGTGTCGTCGTCGCCTTGTTTCGCAACTCGACTCATTTTGCGAAAAAACGGCCCCAAAAACGAAGTGCGGGCCGAAAACAGCAAGGACCCCTGTTCGCGCTTGATGGGTGCCTCCAGCACCAAACGGCCAGCCAGCCAGCCAACAGCAGCAGAAGCGGAAGGTCGGTACATGTTCCCCTCGCGGGTGCGTACCTCCAGAACCGACCCTGCCGCTCCGCCGAGCCGGGCGGGCGGGTCGCCCTTCCAAAGCCGGGCATCGCGAACGGAACCAGGCACGAACACCGAAAAAAGGCCGAGGCCGTGCCCAGGGCTGAACACCACAGCGTCGTCCATGATCAGCCAGTTTTGGTCCACATCGCCACCACGTACACTCCAGCCCCCGATCCCGTCAGCACTTGTCCCCACGCCGGTCAGCAACGCTGCGCCTTGCATCAGGTCCGGCTCGCCACCAAGTGCAGGCAATCGGTCGAGTGGAAGCCGGGCCAAATTGCCTTCCCTACCTACGGAAAAAAGAGCGAGCCGGTCGCAAGCCACCGAGTCGCCGGAAACGATCACCTCGGGCAGGTCGGCGCGGGATTTCAGGGCAAATACGTGCGGCAAGGCCGAAGCAGTGCCCGGCGTTCGCTCGACAACATTTTTTTCATAACCCAACAAATGCGCGGCAAGACGGGTCGTTTGGCCGGCGCGCACGCGCAGGCTGAAAAACCCATAGCCGTTGGCCATTACGGCTTCGCCGGTACCGAGGTTCACCACCACGGCGCCCGCGAGGCGTTCGCCGGTGTCGGCATCTTCCACAAAACCCGAAAGGGGCAGCGTAGGCGGCGGTTTTTTGAATAACAGGATTTGCCCCTCCGACTCCCGCCAGCCCAAGCCGCTGCCATTCAGCAGCCGATCGAGAATGGCCGAAAGCGGCTCGTTATCAGCGGAAACGGACACCAGGATTGGTTGCTCGAACATGGATTCGCTGAACCCCAGCGCAACGCCTGAGGCCCGGCTCAGGTCGAGCAATGCCTGACCGAGCGGCTGTTTGCGTACCTCGAAATCGAGGTTCCGACTCAAAACACCTTGCGCCGCACTCTGGGGGAGCACAGCGCAAAGGAGGAAAAAAACACAGGCAAGCAGTACAACGGGCCGTTGTTCGGGTGTCATGGCTGGTCGGTTATCGGTCGTTCGAGGGTAAAATTCTTGGCTGCTCAGTTGGGGCAGCGACCGCCACGCAACCGGTAGCCGCCACCGGATATCGGTTCGGTATGCAGGCCGTACACCGATTGCAGGTTTTTCAGCACGGCATCCAGGTCGGCTTGGGGGAAAAACGCCGAGTAGCGGCAGCCTTCAGCCAAGACGGTGTTTTCTAGCACGATGGTTTGGCCGAAACGCCGGCTCAAGCGCTCGGCCACGTCGCGCAGCAGGGTTTGACGGAACAGCAGCTCGGGGCTGCGCCACTCGGCTACGGCAGCCGTTTCTACTGTTTCCGTTTGAATGATCGCCGTATTTTTATCAAAAACCGCTTGCCGGCCCGGTGTCAGAATCGCCTGGCTGTTGCTATTTCGGCTCGAAACCTGTACCCGGCCTTCCCGCACAGAAATTTCCGTCATGGGCGCGTCGGGCAGAGCGCGCACGTTGAATCGGGTCCCCAGCACGCGGGTTTCGCAGCCGCCCGCTTCCACCACAAACGGGCGGGCAGGATTTTTTTTCACCTCAAAGAAAGCCTCTCCTCGCAGCAATACGCGCCGCTCGAAATTGCTGCCCTCAAAACCCGGGGCATAGCGCAACACCGAGCCCGACCGCAAGATGGCAACGGAGCCGTCGGGAAGTCCAACCTGTTTCACCGCCCCGTCGGAGGCCGAAACCACGAGCAGGTCATCCCCCGCGAACGGGTTGTCTTTCAGAAAAAATACAGCACACAGCACGAGCGCAAACGCCGCCGCCGCCGCCCAAACCAAGTGGAGATATGCCCGCCGCCCGCCGGTGGCAACGAGTGGCGGTTGTTCGGAAGCCTCTTCGGCACGCAGCCGCGCTTTGAGCCGGGCGAGTTCGGCATGGGTGTCCACCGGGGGGGGCGTACTCGCGCTTTTTTCGAGCAGGGCTTCGATTTCGGCGGCAGCCTGCCGGTTTTCGAGCGACCTGGCAAGCCATGCTTCAAGCCGTTGCGCATCGCCGGCATCAAGCCCTTCGCGGCGTTTTTTATCTAGCAGGAATGCAAATTCTTCTTCAGTCATTTTTTTACAAACAATTACACAATCAAGGATGCCCGGACGGACGCTTAACCCCCACGCCGGGTTTGTTTTTTTTCAAAAGGTAGTAGGGCGGGGTTTACGTCTTCATTTGCCAAACTGGCATCGAGGCTACATGCACCAACAGCACTAGCCAGGGTGCCAGTTTCTGGCGCAGGCTTCGGAGTGCTTTGCCGATCTGGTTTTCCACCGTCTTGGGACTGAGGTTGAGCAGATCGGCGATCTCGTTGTAACTCAGTTCCTCGAACCGGCTGAGCCTAAAAATAATACGGCACTGCTCGGGCAATTGCCCGACTGCGGCTTGCACCAAGATTTCTAAAGATTCCGTTTGAAGCCGGTCGTAGGCAGAGGGGGCGGAATCTGGTAGCGCTGCGAGGATAATTTCGGGGTCTGATGTGGGTTTTCGGCTGCGCAAAACCGCGAGGCACTGGTTGACAACGGCCCGCTGGAGGTAGCCTTTTAGCGTGCTTTTCACCTCGATTTCGGTTCGTTTTTGCCAGATTCGGATAAAAACCTCTTGCACGGCATCTTTGGCAGCATCGCTGTCACGCAGCATGGCGTAGGCAATTTTGTACAGGTAACTGTGCCAGTCGGCAAACAGGCTGTCGAGGGCTTGTTCGTCGCTTTTGCGCAGTCGGTCGAGCAGGATTCTGTCGTTGGCGGGTACATTCATGGCGGCGAGCATACGTAAAACAGCAGCTCCGAATTTTCCGGCCCGGCGGTGTTTGTCCGGGATTAGCCAAAAAGGGGGTTGAGGAAAAAATTCAGGGGGTGGCGATGAGGGGGGCAGGAATCCGGCGACATCTAAGCCGCACTGAATCAATTTTTCACTCAAACAAATTTGCCATGCTTAAACAAGTTTCTTTCCTGCTCCTGTTACTCCTCGGTTGTTGCCTTCCTTCGGCTAATGCCCAAAACGGCGGCCCTTGCGACCCGACCGTGGTAGCCGAATTACAAAGTCAGCTCATTGCCGAGGGCTTTGACTGCCTGGAAGGTGAAGGGCCGTTTCCCTGTGTGGATGATGTGCTCAACTTCGCCTTTGAAAACTGCCCGATTGACCCCGACACGACTTTTTGGGGCGACCCCTGCAATCCGGTTGTTGTAGCCGATGTACAAGCCGACCTGATCGCACAGGGCTTCGATTGCCTCGAGGGCGCCGGCCCATTCCCCTGTGTAGATGACGTGCTCAACTACGCCTTCGAAAATTGCCCGATAACCGGTGACACTACCTGGGGCGACCCCTGCGACCCGGTCGTGGTAGCCGAACTGCAAAGCCAACTCATCGCTGAAGGGTTCGACTGCCTGGAGGGTGCCGGGCCATTTGCCTGCGTGGATGACGTATTCAACTACGCCTTCGAAAACTGTCCGCTCGATCCCGACACGTCCGGCTGCAACCCCTGCGACCCGGCTGTGGTAGCCAATATTTTACAGCAACTAATTGACGACGGTTTTGATTGCCTGGAAGGTGCCGGGCCGTTCGCCTGTGTGAACGACGTGCTGGAATATGCCTTCGAGAACTGCCCGATGATCGGCGACTCCACCTGGGGCGACCCCTGCGACCCTGCCGTGGTAGCCGACTTGCAGGCGCATCTCATCGCCGACGGCTTCAGTTGCCTCGTGGGCGCTGGCCCGTTCGCATGCGTGGACGATGTGTTTGAATATGCGCTCGAAAACTGCCCGCTCCTCATTGATACCACCAACGGCGGCAATCCCTGTGATTCGGCATTTGTGGCAACCGTTCAGGCCGACCTGATCGCCCAGGGTTTCGATTGCCTCAAGGGCACCGGGCCGTTTGCCTGCGTCAACGACGTACTGGATTTCGCTTTTGAAAACTGCCCGCCCGACCTCGATACCATCGGCTGCGACTCCGCAGAAGTGGCCGCTCTGCAGGCCCAACTGATCGCCGATGGCTACGATTGCCTCGAGGGCGCCGGACAGTTTGCCTGCGAGCACGAGGTAATTTGCTACGTCATGGAAAACTGCCCGCAAGACCAGGACACAACCTGGATTGACCTGCCTGCTTGCCTGCAAAATATCCCGCCCACGGTCGAAACATTCCAGCAGTTTTTGCAGTACCTCGTGGCCAACTGCGATTCCACGGTCACGGAGGGCATTCCGGCTTGTTGGCTCACTGCGCCCCAGTTCGACACGGATGAGGAGTTTTTAGAGTGGCTCGCCGAAAATTGCCCCGATAATTTCTTCCAATTCACTGTGGGCGAAAACAACCAACTGGCTTCGCGTTACTTTGGAAGTAGCGGATCGGTTTCAACGAATCAGCCCAATTTAAAGGCGTTCGAATTCTCGGTCAGCCCCAACCCGGCCAGCAGCGCCGTCGAAGTGCGTATGCCGGGCGATACCCAAATCAGCCATATTGAACTGTTTGATTACAGTGGCAAAATAGTGTATAGCCGTTCCGGCATAGAGGCACCGATCCACTGTATCTCGCTGAACCAGTTGCCAGCAGGTATTTATCAGGTGCGGGTTTATGATCAGAACGCCGCGTTTTCTGTGAAAAAAGTTGTGAAGCAATAGGAGTATCCAGAGGTGTTTAACAATTGAAGGTTGCGCATGCACCCCATCAAGTGCTTCCGCCCGGTGACACAAGTTCATCGGGCGGTTTTTTTAGTGTGTGTTTAACAAAAGAAGGCCTGCGTACAGCTCTGCCACTACCGGAACCGTGAATTTATGTACCCGTTCCAACCGTTCCGCTGCAGTCGGCTCGGGGTGCTTGGTCTCCAAAAAAGTCAGCCAGCGGGAAATATCATCGTCCGATATACTCCCGTCTCGCACGCGCAGGGTCAGCAGACCGGGCGTATTGCCCCAAAAATCGATGAACGGGTCGCGTTCCACATACGAAAAGTGGAGTACGGGTTTGCCTGTAGCGAGATACTCTACCACCTTGCTGGGCAATTGGTAATCAGTGGTGTTGCCGATATTGACCAACACGTTCATTTGCCGCATGGCAGCCTGCGCCTCCGAGCGTGAGCACAGGCCATGCAAAACTACGTACGGCTCGCGGCTCAGTTTCTCAAAAAACTCGGGGAAAATCTCGCCGAAAAAGTGGGCGCTCAAACTGCCTCGCAGGTGTGGCCGGGCTGCACAGGTTTTTTGCAACAGGTCCAAAAATGCGTCGGGGGTGCGTGTAGGGGCGTACAAGGCACCGAAGAACCCCAGCCAAAAAAACGCCCCATTCTCGAGAGCATGCCCACCTCCTCCCTGGGCCTGGGGGTGGGCATGCCATAGCGGCGGCACCACCTTCAACTTGTCAGCCACTTCCCCAAACCGCTCTCGGTACGCCCGCAGCGCTCCGGCATTGGTCACCACCACCGCATCGGCTTTTTCCAAAACTGCTCGTTCGAGGTACGTGCTGAAGCGTCCGTACAAAAAATCGTTGTTCGGCGGTTTGGGCTGTATGGTGAATGGGTCGCCAATGTCTGCCAGCCAACGGATGTCGGTCGATTGCCGTTTGGCGGCCCAGCCGACCAGATGACCGGTAAACGGGAGTGAAACGGACACCACCGCGTCGAACCGCTGGAGAGACTTGAGTAACGTTTTTACCTTCCGGCAAGCCGGAAAATACCACAGGCAGGCATCGTCGGGGAAATAGATTTTTTTCCAAAAAAACCGGTACAACCACATCGCAGCGCGGGCTGCCAGACTCGGACGAGAGATGCCCGCCCCTACCCTGCCTCGCCCGGTTTTTGTACGAAAAAGAAAGTAGGCCACTTCCTTAAGCGAGTCAAAGCCGGTACGGTGGACGTGTACCCCGTTCAGCATGGACTCGTCGGGGCAGTCGCGCCGACGGGAACAAACCACATGTACTTCGTGCCCTTTCTCGGCCAAGTGTTCGGCGATGCACGCCCAGCGGTGTGCCCGGGGATGGATGAACGGGCGGTACCAGGCCGAAATGATCAGGATGCGGGCCAAGGCGCGGGATCAGTTTTTCAGCACCTTCTCCACGTCGCGAATGAGCTGTTTGCCTGCCTCGGAAAATTTGGCGGTCACGGAGTCGTCTTTTTGGGCCATCATGAGGAAAGAGAAGTTGTCGGCCAGCACTTCGTCGGGGTGTATGATGTAGCCGGTGTTGTCCTTGATCTGACGGAAAAAATCGGGCACTTCCCGCATGTTCAGGGTACTGGAGTACCCGTCGGGTTTGGTGATCACGTCCCACCCGCCCTGGCTATTCTGCTGAATTTGGTACAGGCTGAAGTCCACATACCCGAAAAAAGAGCGCTTGGTGGGCTTATAGCCGAGGCTTTTGGTAAAAATTATCGGCACGGCGTGGATGGTAGAGCCGCTGCCCATGTCAAGCGTAATTTTTTGGCCAAAGTCCACGCCATCAGGATTGTGCAGCAGGCGGAGGGCGAGGCTGTCGGGCATGCGCAGTTTGCCCAGGCCGATGTGCTCGAACCCGATAAGACGGTAAAGCCGAGCGCGTTTTTCCGGGTTAAGGCGCGAGTACACATGGAAAAGTTCGTGGTACATGGTGCTGGTAAAAGCAGCACGCTGGCCCGATTCGAGCGCGGCGGCGGGGACAATGATAGTATTTTCTCGGGTGTAGTACACCGTGTTACCGTAGTGGTTGCCCTTGGTTTTGATAAGGATGAGCGTGTCGGGGAAAATGCCCGGTGCGATTTCCTGACAGGTGTTGAAAATCTCCTGCATGACTTCGGCCGAGAAAAGCGACTCGGCGGGTGCAAATTCGCTCACATCACGGCGCAGGTAGTCCTTGAAAGCGGGCAACAGATCGTTTCGGGTTTGCCCGGCTTCCAGTGGTTTTTTCATCTGAATGGACATTTCGGCGGCAGTAACGCGCTCGAAGAACCGATCGGTGTCATCGTGCAAGAGCGTGCGCGATGCTTCTGTGCTGTCGAGCAGGAGCAGGACGTGGCCCTCGCCGAACGTGAGCGAGCGGATATTGAACTGTTTTTGGGCGGTACAGGAAAGGCCGAGTATGAGGCAAGCAAGGGTGATGGTGATTCTGTGCATGACTTGGGTGTAAAGGAGTGCAGTGGATAGTCGAGCGTAATTGGAAAGTCGCGGTGTGGCGCGGGTAGTATGCAAGTTTTACAAAGGGGTGGCAAAATTACATGAAAACCAGAGTGATCAAAAAACCGGGTTATCAACTTCTGACCGGGATTAACGTCGTCGTGCGTATTGGCATTGCTCCGCAAAAAGATCAAGAGAATATCATGCGCCCACGCTCTTACAATCCTTTCCAGCCCTATCACACCGGGTCAACGTCCACCGCAATGCGTACCTGTCCCCAGCCAGCCCGGCTTGTCACAGCGTTGGTGGTTTTCAGGATCAGTTCTTTAGCCGAGCGTATCACGGGGGCCGATTTTTCCAATTTGAGCAAAATCTCCTGGCCGTAGTAGTTGCGCACGCGGGGCACATGCGGTTGCACGGGGCCGAGTACCCGTTTCCCCATGCTATGGCGCAGTACCTGCGCAAAATAATCTGCTGCCAGGTAAGCGATCTTGTCGTCCTTATGCCGGATGGCTATGTGGATGAGCCGGGAGAACGGCGGGTAAAAAAACTCCTGTCGCTCGTTCATTTCCCGCTGAAGGTGGCCCTGAAAATCGCTGCGCAGCACTTCCTGCAAAACCGGGTGCGCGGGGTCCCAAGCCTGCACGAGCACGAGGCCGCGCTTGTGCTTGCGACCCGCACGGCCGGCCACCTGGGTGAGCAACTGGTAAGCGCGTTCGCCAGCGCGGAAATCCGGGAAGCGAGTGAGTTGGTCGGCACCGAGTACACCCACGATGCCTAC
The DNA here is from genome assembly GCA_046153695.1 of Saprospiraceae bacterium. GTDB lineage: Bacteria > Bacteroidota > Bacteroidia > Chitinophagales > Saprospiraceae > M3007. The sequence continues at coordinate 10,904 of JBJXEZ010000242.1, read as the reverse complement.
GTTGTCGAAGTCCAAGCCTTTGGTCACCATCTGGGTGCCCACGAGTACGTCGAGGCGTTTTTCTTCAAAGTCGTTCAGGATAGTGGTCAGGCTGTTCTTGGTACTGGCGGTGTCGAGGTCCAGGCGACCGATGCGGGCCGTGGGCAGGAAAATTTTGAGTTCGTCTTCGATTTTTTCTGTACCAAAGCCGAGCAGGGTGACCTTGGCGCTGTTGCAGGCGGGGCACACGGCGGGCGGCTGCTCCACATAGCCGCAGTAGTGGCAGCGCAATCGGTCGGTTAGTTTGTGGAACGTGAGGCTCACGTCGCAGTTGCGGCACTGGGCTGTCCAGCCGCAGGTCTGACATTCGAGGACGGGCGAGTAGCCACGGCGGTTTTGGAACAGGATGGCCTGCTCACCATTGTCGAGAGCCGATTGGAGCGCAGCCAGCAAGGCAGGGGAGAAAATGCTTTGCATCTGCTTGGTCTTGTGCTGTTCGCGCAGGTCCACGGGCCGGATTTCGGGCAGTTCCAGCCCGCCGAAACGTTCCGGCATTTCCACGAGGCCGAACTTGCCGCTGCGGGCGTTTTGGTAGGTTTCCAAAGCAGGTGTGGCGGTGCCGAGCAGGACTTTTGCGCCGTACAGTTTGGCCAAAAAAATGGCGGTATCGCGGGCGTGGTAACGGGGCGCGGGGTCGTACTGTTTGAACGAGGGGTCGTGCTCCTCGTCCACGATAATGAGCTGCAGGTTCTTAAATGGCAGGAACAGCCCCGAACGGGCCGACAGTATAATGGGCTTGCCCGACAGCGCAGCCCGCCATACTTCCACGCGTTCGTTGTAGTTTATTTTGGAGTGGTACACCGCTGCGTCGGCGCCGAATACGCGCTGTAACCGGTTGATGATCTGCGTGGTGAGCGCTATTTCGGGCAACAGGTAGAGCACCTGCCCGCCCTGGTGCAGCACTTCCTGCATGAGTTCGAGGTACACGCGGGTTTTGCCACTACCCGTGGCACCGTGCAGCAGAACCGTACTAGTTTTTTGAAAACCGGTGTGGATGTCCGACAGGGCGCGGCGCTGTTGAGCCGACAGTTCGCCCGCTTCAACGATTTCGTCCTCGAAACCGGCGATACGGCTAACCTCACGTTCGTACAGTTCGAGCACGTTTTTTTTGACTAACGAACGCAGGGTTGACTCCGATGTACCTGCCTTGTCGAGCACTTCCTGGCGGCGAAGCCACGGGCGGCTGCGGCTGAGGTGCAGGAATGCCAGCAGTGTTTCGACCTGGCGTTCGTGCCTGGCGAGTTCATCGAGCACAGGGCGAAGCAGTTCCTGATCGGAGCGGTAGGGTTCGGCGAGGCGAACGGCCAGCACTTTTTTGGGGCGGTATTTTTCCTGTAAATCTTCGCGCAGGGAGAGCACGCCCTTGAGCAGTAGGCGTTGTACGGCTGGGAACACCGTTTTTTTGTTCAGAATCTTGCGTGCGTCATCAATAGTGATATCGGTTTGGAGCAGGATAGCTTCTGCGAGCAGGTACTCATCGGCATCGAGTTCGGAAAAATCATCTCCGTAAGCCGGGTTGAACACTAATTTGGTCTCACTGGTGAGTTTGAGGTGGCCGGGCAGCGCGGCGGCCATCACCTCACCGAGGGTGCAGCAGTAGTAATCGGCGATCCAGTCCCAGAGTTTCAGTTGGCGGTCGGTGACCACTGCTACCTCGTCCAGCACAGCGAGGATGGGCCTGACGCGGTAGTCGGGCGATTCGGAGTGAACACGGTCGACTACACCGCTGTACAGTTTGTTTTTGCCAAAAGGCACTTCGACGCGCACGCCTGGACGCACGTCGGAGGCTATGTCGTCGGGCACAGCGTAGGTGTACGATCGTTTGGGCAGGGCCAGGGGCAGGATAATGTCGGCGTAGGTCATTTTGTGGGACAAATATAGGTTATTAGGTTTCTGGTTAGAAGGTTGGAAGGTTCCTGCCCCCCGGATTTCGAAATGATAAACCGAACGCTCAACCTTCCAACCTTCTAACCAGAAACCTTCTACCCATAAACCATTTTCAAAACTGTTGCTCATTGGCAAATACTAAAAGTTTCTCGAAGTTTTTGCGCTCGTAAGTATTGGTTGGTTTTAGTTCGGACAAAAATGCCCAACTTTGGCACTCCGAAAATAAGGCCCATGTTCATCACTGTTTTTTTAGAAAAATACCGATTTCCTATGCGAATACTCGTAACCCTGCTGATGCTGTTCCAGTGTGTTGTGCTTTTCTCCCAAACTGCCGACGTAACAAAAGGTTGTGCCCCGCTTCCGGTCAAGTTCACGCCGCCTGCCGGCTCCACCTCATTTTTTTGGGACTTCAAGGACGGTGCAACTTCGGTGTTGGCCAGTCCGACCAACACGTTTTCCACTCCAGGCACATACACCGTTGAATTCAAGGCAAGTCCTGGCGGTGCGGTGGTCGGCACCGTGACAATCACGGTGTACCCCAAGCCTGCTGTAGGCATCACCGCTGTACCGCAATCAGGTTGTGTTCCGTTGCTTGTTCAATTTACAGATACCACCAAACTGGCTGGCGATATCACGGCACAGGCCCGCTCATGGGTATTCGGCGACGGATTCAACGGCACAGGTCTCAACCCTCAACATACCTATTTAGCCGTGGGCTCGTTCACGGTATCGCTCGAACTTACGACCAACTACAGCACCTGCAACGTCACGCAGGTTTTCCCTGCCCGCGTCCGCACGGGCATCAAACCGTCAGTCAGTTTCACTACTGTACCAGCACCGGCAGTAGCCTGTGCCCCGCCCCTGAACGTGGCGTTCACGAACACGACCACCGGCGGCTCCGGTACGCTCACCTACTCCTGGAACCTCGGCAACGGCAATACCTCCGTGCTCGTGGATCCACCTGCCCAAACGTACAGCCAACTCGGCAACTTCACCGTCACGCTAACGGCCACCGATGCTATCGGCTGTTCGGCCACCACAAGCCGGCCCGTCATTGTCGGACTGCCAGTGGTCGGCATCAACGTGTCAGACACCGTTTGCCTGGGCTCGCCCGTGCTTTTTGGCAATTCCTCCGCACCGGGCATTTATGCCTGGTCGTTTGGTCCGAATGCCACTCCGGCTACTTCGAATGCCCAAAATCCCAATGTCACGTTCACTGCTCCCGGCTTCCAAACGGTGATTCTGAAAGTGACTACCGTGGGTAACTGCTCCAACTCCGATACCGTTCAGGTATTTGTGGACCAGGCTGACGCCGCGTTCACCGTATCGCCGACCTATTCGTGCAGCGACCCAACCATTTTCAATGTCAACGCCACATCGTCCAATTCCGCCCAATGGGCCTGGAGGTTTAGCGATGGTACCACCGCCGCCACCAAATCTGCCACCTACAACTGGACTACACCCGACAAGACCGGCTATACCCACTCAGGCCTGTTTTTAGATACGGTACACCTCACCGTCACCACCGCATCGGGCTGCAAGGCCGAATCTTTCCGAGTGGATTCCATCTGGCGGCCAAATGCCCGTTTCATGCCCGACATTCAGCATGGCTGCGCACCGTTGACGGTCACGTTCTCCGACAGCAGTACATCCCGGGAGCCGATCGTGCAGTGGTCCTGGCTGTTTGATGACGGTACGCTGCCACTCGTAGCTAACAACGGCAACCCGGTGACCCACGTTTTTAACACGCCCGGCGACTTCAAAGTGCGGCTTGTGATTCGAAATAGTGCCGGTTGTGTGGATACCTCGTACATCGTCCTGATCGAAGTGGGCGAACCGATACCTGGTGATTTCAGTGCCGATGTGACCGAGGTTTGCCCCGGCGATTCGGTGCATTTCACCAACCTAACTACTGACCCGCGAGTAGACGGCTGGCATTTTTCCTCTGAAAACGATCAGCTCTGGCATTGTTATCAAAGTAAAAACCCCACATGGGCATACACCCAGAATACAGGGCCGCTGAGCGTGTCACTCACTACGGAGTACAACGGCTGTTTTTTCACAGTGACCAAAGACAGTTTTATCACAGTGAAAGGCCCGATCGCCAAGTTGCACTACAAAACGACTTGCGACAGCACCCTCCGGTTTGTATTCACGAACCTGAGCCAGGGAGCCGACACCGTTATGTTGTATACCGGCGATGGCGACAGTACCCTGCTGGACACCTCGTATGTACACCGCTACGATTCGTCGGGGGCTTACACCGTTATTTTGAAAGCACAAAACTCAAGTACGGGCTGCCCAATATCGTACGACACCGTAGTGGTATACCCGACGATGCTCAAGGGTGCGTTTGAACTGCCGGATACTATTTGTGGCGGCGACCCGCAACTGTTGGATGCACGGATGTGTATAGACGTGAACGCCACATGCTACAAAGGTTACACCTGGTACTTCGATTTCCAGCGGCCTATCCGAACAGACGTGGACACCCTGAGTTTCACTTTCGGCCCTACTGGTTTACATGACGTGAGCCTCGAAGTGGAGGATATCAATGGCTGCAAGGACACGGTGAGCACGCAGATCTACATCTACAACCGCTACCCGAATATTACAGCCAGCGATGTGAGCATTTGTATACCTGATACGGTAAAATTTACGGACTTGAGCATTGCAGATGCAGGTATCGTGAAATGGGAGTGGAATTTTGGCGACGGCGGCACCAGCACCGACCAGCACCCGACGCACGTTTTCAACCAACCTCCGCCAAACGGAGGTACCTCGTTCGATGTTTCGCTGCGATTTGAGGACGGCTATGGTTGTCCGGGGTTTGCCAACATCACGATCAGTGTGTACAAACCGGTCAGCAATATCCTCACTATACCGCTTCCCAACATTTGTGTAGGTCAAAGCGTAGCCTTCGCTGCCACCGACTTTACCCAGCAAGGCTCCAGCCTGACGTGGCAGTGGAACCTCGGCAACGGCCAAACAGCCACTGGCCCGGGCACTTCGGGCACATACAACACCCCAGGTCTGTTCACCGCCAAATTAGTTTTCACCGAAATAGCCACTGGTTGCAAGGATTCTACCACGACTCTTGTGAACGTGCAGGACTTTCCGCAGGCTAGTTTCGCGACCAATATTGACGGCCAAAACATCATCTGCTTCCCACAGAACGTACTGCTCAACAACACATCCACCTCTGCCTCTAACCCGCTTTCGATCAAATGGATTTTGGAAAACGGCGCCATCGTAAACGGCGGCACAGCTTCCACCGTATTTTCGCAAGCCGGTATGTTCACCATTAAAATGATTGCTACCACCCCCTTCGGGTGCCCGGATACCGTGGAACGCACATTCACCGTCGTGGGCGTGGAAGGCGATTTTGACCAAAACAAAACGCTGATTTGTGTAGGCGACTCGATTCGTTTTGACATAAAAGATACGATGAACGTCAGTTCCTGGACCTGGGACTTTGGTGACGGCACACCCGCTGATTTATTCAAAAACATAGGCTCTGTGACGCACAAATACAATTTCCGCCCGCCGAGTAATGCCACAGTCGTAAAACTTATCCTCAAGGGCGAGGACGATGCTTGCACCCGGATTATTGAGTATCCGGTGAATTTTTCACCCGTGAAAGCCGATTTCACAGCGACTTTGCCTGGCTGTGCGGGCAGCTCGATAGCGTTCACCAATACGTCCACCCAGGCTGATCTTTCGCGTTGGGACTTTGGAGACGGCACCCCGAATTCGCCGCAGTTCAACCCCGTGCATATTTTCGCCAACGAAGGGAGCTACACCGTTAAACTCGTGGTGACAGACTTGCCATTGGGCTGCACGGACTCGATCACCCGGGTTATCCCGATCACGGGTATACAGGGGTTGCAGCTGTTTGGCGACACGATTTGCCCCGGCGACACAGGCTTGATCGGAGTTCTTTTCCCGCAGTTGCCCAACGCTACGTTCGTATGGTCACCCAACAACCAGGTTTTGGTGCCCAAAAATGACGATGTGGTGCGCGTGACGGCCACCCAGACGACCACATTTTCTTTGCTGGTGGTGGATGCCACCGGCTGCCGGGACTCCGTATCGACGACGGTATTCGTACCCACGCCGTACGCTGGCGCAATGGATTTCGACACGATCGTGGCCAAGGCTCAACCGGTGACATTGCCAGTTACATTCGACCCGCTTTACAATTTTATTTGGATGCCGCAAAACCCCGGCAACCCACCTGTTGTGACCACGGATACTACTGTAACGTACACCCTGATGGTTGTGGACCAATGGGGCTGTTCGGACCGGGATTTCGAGTTTCTCATACAAGTCGTGCCGGAGATTGTGTACGCACCCAATGCCTTCACACCCGACAGCGACGGCAACAACGATATATTCCGACTGCTGGCCGACGGTGATGAATCGTTGGTGGACGTGCTCACCCTGCGCGTATTCAGCCGCTGGGGCGAAATGGTGTACGACGGGCGCGGCACGTTGAAAAGCATCGGCTGGGACGGCAAGCACAATGGTGAGGATTCTCCCTCCGATGTGTACGCCTGGTATGCTGATATCAAGTTCCTGACGGGTAAGACGGTGATGCTCAAAGGCGATGTCACGTTGTTGCGTTGACCTATTGAGCATGAAACTTAGTTGCCTAAACGTTGCACCGATAGGACCAGACAGGTTTTAGAGCGTGTTTAAAATTTAGTCGCCGGGCTGCAAGCGGCAAATTTTAAACACGCTCTAAATTTGCCGCTGCGCGAATTGAAGCGCCGACTGAAGGTTGCACGTCGTTCAGAATCATCACAACAAAACGAATCAATCAACATGATACTTCAAGGAAAAAAAGGCATCATTTTCGGCGCGCTTGATAACCAGAGTATTGCCTGGAAAGTGGCCGAGCGCTGCGTGCAAGAAGGCGCGCAGATCGTACTGACCAATGCACCTGTGGCCATGCGCATGGGCGAAATCAACAAACTGGGCGAGCAATGCAACGCCCCGATCATCCCGGCGGATGCTACTTCTCAGGAGGATCTGGAAAACCTGTTCCAAAAAAGCATGGAGCATTTCGGCGGCAAGGCAGACTTTGTGCTCCACTCCATTGGCATGTCCGTGAACGTTCGTAAAAACCGGGCATACACCGATTTGAACTACGAATGGATGCAAAAAACCCTGGACGTTAGTGCTATTTCGTTTCATAAGACCATGCAAACGATCTGGAAATTAGATGCCATCAACGACTGGGGCAGTGTCTTGGCCCTGTCATATATCGCTGCGCAGCGCGTTTTCCCGGACTACTCGGAAATGGCTGACTCCAAGGCGCTGTTGGAGTCGTTTGCCCGCAGTTTTGGCTACCATCTTGGCATGGCCAAAAATGTGCGCGTGAACACCATCTCACAATCGCCTACCAAAACCACGGCAGGACAGGGTGTGAAAGGTTTTCACGAATTCTTTGACTATGCCGACAAGATGTCACCCCTCGGCAACGCCCCTGCCGAAGCCTGTGCCGACTACTGCGTTGTGCTGTTCAGCGACCTGACAAGGTATGTGACCATGCAAAACCTGTTTCACGACGGAGGGTTTTCGACCATGGGCATGAATCCGGCATTGATTCAAATGCAACAGGCTGGCCAATGAGTAATTGTCCCACGAGCCTGATACGTTTTCTCAAACAACGATTTCCGGGGCCGGTATGGCCTCGGAAATCGTTGTTTTGGTACCTGTTTGCAGTATCTCTGACTTTAGTTACAAAAACAGAACTGGCCGTTGGACAACAACCTGGCAGGGACACCACTGTGCTCCCGGCACCACCCTTGCCACCTGACACCTTCCCGTTTTTTTTCTCAACTGTTCAAAACCACGAACAGACCTACCCCGCCGCCGATACGCTTCCCGACAATGATTTTCGGATGTACGACCCGGCCCGTCGTCAACCCATTGACTGGAGTACGTTGGGCAATGTAGGCGCTTCTGCACAGCCTCTGTTTTTCGAGACCGTGGAGCGTAGCGGTTTTCGGTCCGGGCACCACGTGTATGACCTGTACCGGCTTCGCCCAACTGATCTTCAGTTTTACCGCAATACCCGTTCATTTACCGACCTTTTCTACTCTCAGGGCGGGTTTCAAAATGACAATACCTTCCGGGCCAAGTTTTCACGTACGTTTTCCGGTGACCTGAATTTTTCTGTACTGTACCGCACGTTTAACCATCTCGGACAGTACCGATACCAAGGCGCCAAACATTCGGCACTGACGTTCGGCCTGTGGTACCCAACCAGCCCGCGCTATGAATTCTTCCTCATCTACACCACCAACACGAACAAGCAGCAAGAAAATGGCGGCATCGCCGACGGGTCTGTTTTGGGCGGTGGAGGGTTCGCCGGACCGATCAGCGCTGCCGTGCGCCTGCCCGATGAACAGGCGCTGACCCGGCACGCCGGCTCGTCACTTTACTTTGCACAACACCTGCGGTTTGCCGGAGACAGTACTGTGGGCAAGCGCGTGTTCCGCGCCTCGCACACCGCCGAGTGGAGCAGCCAATCGTATAAATTTTCCGACCCGGGCAGCAATCCAGACCTGCCTATGAGAGAAGACACACTTTTTTTCGACACCTTTTTGGTGGATTTGCGTGGGATCCGAACTTATTTTGAATTGGATCGGCTGGAAAACACTGTAGTACTTAATACCTTCAAAAGCAAAAAAAAGGGCACTGTGGCCGACAAACTTGCTGTTGGCTTGAACCACTCCCTGTTTTTTCTTCGGCAGGAACCGCTTAGCGATTCCACGTTTTCCAACCTGTTTCTCACCAGCGATCTGACGGTCTCGCCCTCCGGCCAGTTTTCATTTACCGCTTCTGGCAAACTCGGTCTGTTGGCCAACCTCGGCGAATACCAGGTGCGCGGCAACCTCGAAATCGGCTTCGGCAAGGCAGGCAAACTACGCGCTTCCCTACTCAGCCAGCGCTACCCACCCGATCTGATGCACCAGCGGCTGTTCGTCAGCCAGCGCTTGTTTTGGCAAAACAACTTTGAAAAACCGGTGGAAACCACCCTTTCGGCCACGTACTCTTTGCCCGTACTTGGTTTGGAAGTGACCGGCAAAACACACTTGGTAAACAACTACCTGTACTACGACCAACGCGGTCTGGCAGCCCAAACCAGCACGCCACTACAAGTGGTTCAAGTGCTGTTGCGCGAAAACGTGCGCCTTGGGCGCTTCCGATTCGACAACACGGTGGCCGTACAGCGTTTCAACCGTTCTGACGTAGTGCGCCTGCCGGGCTGGTTTACCAAAAACAGCCTGTACTACTCCGGGGCCATTTTCAAAAAACGGATGCTGCTTGATATCGGTGTGGACTTCCGAATGAATGCCGACTTTACGCTTAACAGCTACCAACCGACTACCGCGCAATTCCACCTGCAAGACACCCTGAGCGCTCCCTCCTACCCTTGGATCGATGTGTTCGCTTCATTCAAGGTGGACGCGTTCCGGTTTTTCGTGCGCTACGAAAACCTCGGTACCGCATGGGATGATCAGCGAATATTTTACCAAACAGCCCGCTATCCCCAGCCTTTTGGCGCACTACGCTTCGGTGTTGGCTGGCGGTTTTTGGATGACAACCGGGAGCGGCCTGCTACCGGTACGGGTGGCAATACGCCACCAGCAGACGGGCGCATTGGTCCGTCGGGGCGGGGGCGATGATGTACAAAATGCCCCAATTCTCTAACCACTACCTGCCTTTTTCACCATGCAACGCCACTGCCTCGCCCTCGACCTCAAACCCGACCCCGACCTGATCGCCGAATACGAGGTGTACCACCGCGCCGTGTGGCCGGAAGTGCTGGCGAGCATCCGTGATGCGGGAATTTTGCAACTGGAAATTTACCGAACCGGCAACCGGCTCTTCATGATCTTGGAGGCCGACGAGCAGTTTTCTTTTGAAAAAAAAGCCGCGCTCGACGCAGCCAACCCGCGCGTGCAGGCATGGGAAACCCTCATGTGGAATTATCAACAGGCCTTGCCAACAGCCAAGCCAGGGCAAAAATGGGTACCCATGGACCTCATCTACCAATTCTGAAAACCCAAAATCCTCAATTGTTCAGCATCACCGGCATCACGAGCATCAGGATTTCCCGGTCGGTGTTGGCTTCTTCCACTGGCGTTAGGATACCGGCGCGGGAGGGCGTGGAAAACTCCATACGCACTTCTTCGCTATCAAGAGCGCCGAGCATTTCTACCAGAAATTTGGCGTTGAAAGCAATGCGCAGCGGTGTGCCTTCAAATGAGCAAGACATTTGTTCGGTGGCCTCGTTGGAAAAATCGAGGTCTTGCGCCGAGACGGTCAGGCTCTTGTCCGACACGTCAAGCACCACCTGATTGGTCGTTTTGTTGGCGTAGATGGCGATGCGCTTGAGTGAATTCTGAAAATCGGCGCGGTTGGCTGTCATCAGGTTAGGGTTGTCCACGGGGATGACGGCGTTGTAATCCGGATATCGGGCATCAATTAGGCGGCACACGAGATTCATGGCACCAAAGGCAAAAAACGCATTGGCTTTGTTGAACGACATGGACACCGTCTCGTCGCCAGGCAAAGCATTTTTGAGAAGATTTAGCGCTTTTTTGGGCACGATGAAGGTCGTGGCTACCTCACCCGCAACTTGGGGCGTGGTGATTTTGACGAGTTTGTGTGCATCAGTGGCCACGCAAGTGAGCTTGTTGAAGTCCACCTGAAAGTATACACCGGTCATGGCCGGGCGCAGCTCGTCGTTGGAAGTAGCGAACACGGTTTTGTTGATGGCCTCCAACAAGTGCTTGCTGCCAACTTTCACGGAGTCCACGTTTTCAGGCTCGGGTATTTGCGGAAAATCCGAGCCGTTTTCGCCTGCGAGGCGGTACTTGCCGTAGGACGACGTGATTTCGATACCGAAGTTATCCTCGTTTACGCTGAGGGTAATGGGCTGCTGGGGCAGCGCTTTGAGC
>JBJXEZ010000231.1:0-3148 GCA_046153695.1 Saprospiraceae bacterium | reverse complement strand
ACGGCCATCCTCTCTGGCAGTGCGCAGTTTTGCCCCGGCGGCGTTGGTTCCTTCCCCTTGAATTTTACCGGGAATGCCCCGGGGATTGTTGGGTACACCGCTCATGGCGTTTCACAAACGCAAACTTTTACCAGCTCGCCAACTGTGCTCGTCGTCAACCAACCCGGAACGTACACGCTGAACTCCGTCGTGTCGCAAGCCGGTTGCTCCGGCCTTGCGGGAGGGACTGGTACAGCCCAGGAGGCCTCCATTTCGCTTACACTGACCCCCACCAACCCATCCTGTTTCGGTGGCAAGGGCTCGATAATGGCAACGGCTGTCAGCAATTTTACTCCGCTGACCTACCAGTGGAGCAGTGGTTCTACCCTGCCGGTGAACATCAACCAGCCAGCCGGTGTATACAACGTGACCGTGACTACACCGCAGGGTTGTACAAAAGTGGCCACCACCGCCCTCGTGGCGCCGCCAATGCTGACCGCATCCATTGGGAATGTAATTAACATCAACTGTTATGTGCCCGTGGGTAGCGCCGACCTTTCCGCCGGGGGCGGCACACCACCCTACAAAATCCTGTGGAGCAATGGCGGTCAATTACCCAACAATACGTTTACCTCAAGTGGAAACTACGCCGTGACGGTAACGGATGCCAACCAGTGTACGGCAATTGCCAGCGCTGCTGTAGCCCAAAATACCACACCGCCTTCCGTGGCGGTAGCTGTCAGCGAGGAGATTACTTGCAATACACCCGAAGTAGCGATCAGCAGCGCTGGGTCGTCGTCGGGGGCCAATTTTGTGTACATTTGGTCTACCCCGAACGGCAACATGGTGAGCGCCCCGGACGACCCCACCGCCACGGTAGACGCTTCAGGAAATTATGTTTTATTGGTCACCAACACCGTGAACGGCTGCACAGCCACCGCACAAGCCACGGTTACGGAAAACACCAACTACCCCACGTTCCTTGACTTGCAGGTAAAACAACCCGGTTGTAATGAAATGCCCGGATCGGTAGCGGTAACCAAGGTAGAGGGCGGCACAGAGCCGTTCGTTTTTTCGATTGATGGCGGCCAAACATTTTACAATCAGGCTGATTTCAGCAACCTGCCGCCCGGTAATTATACCATCACCACGCAGGATGCCAACGGCTGTGAGTACGAACAGGCCGTACAGTTGTTACCGCCCGTGGAGCCGGAAGTACAGATCGTGCCCGAGGTGCAGCTGGCTTATGGCGAAACTGCCGAGCTAACCCTCCTGTTGAATGTACCCGCCGAGCAATTGGACAGCATTATCTGGACGCCGCCAGTGGGCATTACACCGGGCAACCTGCCTGGCTTGTTTTTGGCACGCCCGTTCCGCAATACCCAGTACACCGTGACTGTGGTATCCAAAGAAGGCTGCCGCGATCAGGCCAAGGTGCTCATCCGGGTAGGTGACCCGCACATTTATGCACCCAACGTATTCAAACCGAGCAGCAACGACGGCCAAAACAGTCAGTTTGCCCTGTTTACCAACGAAAACACGATCAACCGTATCAGCCATCTGCAAATCTTCGACCGCTGGGGTAATTTGGTGTTTGGCCGTGATAACATCCTGAACAACGACCTGCGCTCCGGTTGGGACGGTCGCTACAAGGGTAAAGTGATGGGTCCAGGCGTGTTCTCCTGGTGGGCAGACATCGAACTGGCCAGTGGTGAACACGTTCAGATGCGCGGCGACGTAACGCTGGTGGACTGACGGAATCCGAAATTTAAAACTACTTTTGGGCCGCCCACTGTTTTGTTAACAAACGCCGTCAAGTTTATGTGGACACTGCTCGAAGGATTTGACCACCTGACTACCGACGAAATGGACACGCTGTTGTCCACGCCGGTATGGATCACCGTGCTCGTCGGCGGTGCCGACGGCGAAATAGACCGGGAAGAGCGTACATGGGCGGAGCGGCTCATGCACATGCGCAGTTATTCTCTTCCCGAACCGCTGAACGAGTACTACCGGGTCGTTTCAGAAAATTTTCTTGAGAAACTGGATTTTGCAATGGACACCCTGCCCAAAGAGCAGGAACCTCGAAATGCTGCTCTGGTACAAAAAATAGCAATGGCCAACGCCGTACTCGCCAAATTAGATGGCCCGATAGCTGCTATCCTGTACCAAAGCTACCGCACACTGGCCGAAGAAACAGCCAAGGCATCGGGCGGTTTTTTGCGCATTGGTGCCGTGAGTGCGTCCGAAAAACAGTGGATTAGCCTGTTTATGCTCACGCCTGTCAGTGCGGAGGGGGCAAACTTGTACAAACCGTGGGAGGAGCCCAACGGCGAAGAAAGCGAAGAAAAAAGGTGAGGTCTCTACCCGTTTGCTTTTCGGTGGTCCGACAAAAACTTCTCCAAACCGATGTCCGTGAGCGGGTGATGGAGCAGGCCTAAAATGGCAGCGAGTGGGCAAGTGACCACGTCAGCACCAGCCTTTGCGGCTTCAATGATGTGCAGAGGACTGCGGATACTGGCGGCAAGGATAGCCGTATCGAACCCGGAATTGTTGTAAATATCCGCGATTTCCTTGATGAGCGCCATGCCGTCCCAACCAATGTCGTCAATGCGTCCGATGAACGGCGACAGGTAAGTGGCCCCGGCCTTGGCGGCCAGCAAGGCCTGTCCGGCGGAAAATACCAGGGTGCAGTTGGTGCGGATACCCGCTTCAGTGAAATACGCAATGGCTTTCACGCCTTCACGAATCATGGGCACTTTCACCACAATATTTTCGTGCAAATCTACCAAACGCTTACCCTCTTCAACAATTCCTTTGAAATCCGTAGCGATCACCTCGGCACTCACATCGCGGCCTTTGCCCACGATATCACAAATTTCGCGGTAGTGCTTCAAGATGTTTTTTTCACCCGAAATACCCTCCTTGGCCATGAGGGACGGGTTGGTGGTCACACCGTCGAGAATACCGAGTTCGGAGGCTTCGCGGATATGATCGAGATTGGCAGTATCAACAAAAAACAACATAAAAAAGGGTTTCTGGTTAGAGGGTTTCGGGTTGGAGGGTTTCGGGTTGGAGTTGAAATCGTGCGTTTGCGAAAGCCATTTAGATTGGTCGAAACTGGTACAGGAGCGTAGCGACTGGTCCTGTGCGGGAGGATTGGGGGGGG
>JBJXEZ010000224.1:0-7992 GCA_046153695.1 Saprospiraceae bacterium | reverse complement strand
GTATAGTCTTTTGATCCATAGGTCCCTTCATTGCCTTCCGTCTGGTAGTCATAATCGCAGGCGGCGGCCAAGAAGCCTTTCTCCAAATTGATGTCCACGGCTTTCATACGGACATTGCCTAACTCCCCGAAGATATCCTCCCAAGTCTTCGCCGCTGTTTTCCATAGTCGCACAGTCGGCACATCGCCAACGGTGGCAATGCGTTCATTGTCTTCGCTAATACTGGCGGCATAAAGATGTTTGGAATGCCCTTTGAAAACCTGAAGGGGCTTTGTATTTGCAATATCCCATCGTTTGGCCGTGCCGTCTGTGCTCGCCGACACGAGGGACTGGTTGTCTCTGCTAAAACGAAGGGAAGTAATGGCCAAATAGATACCGTTCTCATCGGTTACTTTGCTGCTGGTCAGGGTGTTGGACAGTTTGCCGGCGGCTAGGTCCCATATTTTTATCAGGTTGTAAGTATGGCCTACGGCCAGGTATTTCCGGTCATTGCGCATGGCTACGGCATTGACGGCAAAGGAGGCCCCGGTGAATTTTCGGATTTCTTTTTTAGTACTAGTTTCCCATAATTTAATGAAGGTGTCTTCGCTGCATGTAGCAAAATATTTACCATTAGGGCTAATGCAGACGGCTGTGATGGGGGCGAAGTGCACCTCTTTAAGGATAATCAACGGCTTCTTTTTGTCATCCTTCAAGTCCCACCATCTGATACTTTTGTCTTTGCCAACCGTGACTAGAAAACGACCGTTGGGGCTTACACATACTGCGTTTACACCTTTAGGATGTTCAAAGCTGCGAAAAGGTATGGTTTGTGAATGGCTTTCAATATCCCAAAGCCTGGCGGTGCCATCCTTGCTGCCGGTGACCAGGTATTTACCATCCGGCGTGAAACAGACGGACCGGACGCTAAGGGGATTGGATGTAGAAACTTTCGGCTTATAACCGTCTTCCAATAAATGAGGGTAAACCGTAAAAAGTTTGATTGGGGTCAAGGTTTCAAAATCCCAAAGCATTGTCGTGCCGTCATCACTACCTGTAGCGAGGAGTTTTTTATCATTCTTATAAAGGAGGCTCACTTTTAAAAAACCAATTCGTCCGGTAAAAACATCCGGCTTGGCAATCTCCCAAGTTAACGATGACGGGTTCCATAAAAATGAAGTGAAACAATTCAAACAGCCTGCCACTAAGGCTTTGCCATCGGGGCTAAAGCAGACCGACTCGGCGGAAATCACATCGAAAGTTTGCAATTCTCCGCCTGTTTCAAAATCCCATAGTTTGACGGTGCTGTCGCCTGCTGTCGCTACAAATTTTCTGTCACTGCTTATGGCGCAAGAAAACACCGAGCCTGCATGTCCGGAAAATACGCGGATAAGTTTTCCGCTTTTCAGTTCCCAAAGTCGAACCGTACTATCGTCTGCAGAGGAGAGGAGGTATTCGTTCTTAGGGCAAATGCAAACTGCCCGCACAATATCGGAATGCCCAGTCTGAATGACGGTTTGCAATGTTGTTCCTTGATTATCCATTCGGTGGTTGATTTTAGTTCAGAAGTTGGAAAAAGAAATCAAACAATGTTCAGTAGGGCAAAGGTGTCCTGCCCTCCGTTTTACGGTACCATTCTAAAGTATATATTCTGGTTTAGTTTTTCAAAGGTAGCAGGAGTTTGATACTTCAGGCAGGAATGCGGTCGATCAAAGTTATAGGTTTTGTAGCATTGCCCCAGCAGGTCGTTTATTTCTTCATGGGAATAGAACCAGTTCAGATTTAAGCAACCGTTCCGCTGGGGCGCTCAATGATTCCGTTTAGGGTTGGTTTTCCATGTTGGATGAACTTGATTTGCACGTTGTCGGTAGCCCACTCCTTAAATGCGTCAGCCGCACCTTTTTCATCATTTCAGAGATATATACGGAATGGTTGCCTTGGAAGACTCTTAAGTTAAGTGGACAGAATTCGAATTTCTTGGGGTATCTGGCATCGAGGATGATTTTTGTAGTTGCCATAAAAAAAATGTGTTATGGCATCAACTTGCTTTCCTTTCAGGGTAAAAATTGTACAAGGTTTTGTACAAGGCAACCCTCAAAATCTTCCCCAAAACGCACAAAAAAAGGAGTTGCGCTCACGCACAACTCCTTAAAAAACAGTCGGGACGACAAGATTCGAACTTGCGACCACACGCCCCCCAGACGTGTACTCTACCGGACTGAGCTACGTCCCGCAACTTAGTTTGAAGGTTTGAAGGTTTCTGGTTTGAAGGTTTAGAACACCCAGAAACCTTCAAACCAGAAGCCCGTAACCTCAACGTGGGTAATACAGGATTCGAACCTGTGACCTCGCGCGTGTGAAGCGCGCGCTCTAAACCAACTGAGCTAATCACCCAAAATTGTCGGACCAACGGGATTCGAACCTGTGACCTCCACGATGTCAACGTGGCGCTCTAACCAACTGAGCTATGGACCGAAAGGTAATTTTACCCGGCTCTTTTGCCGAAGGGAGCGCAAAGGTACGCTGCGGCATTACAAAAAAACAAGCAGCCTGAAAAAATTCCCGGACCTCCTGAAAAAAGCCTCCAAAAACAAAAACTGGGACATTTTTCTACCTTTGACGCAAATGAAACAGCAGTCATGATGAATGCAAACACAGGCGATTTTCCCGACCTGCAGCGTATCGTGTCGGATATTAAGGCTGGTAAATGCGCGCTGATCCTGGGACCGGAAATTTTTCAGGTTGAGGGTGTGCCCCTGAGCACGTTCGTCCGAACCCGTGTATTGGAACATTTCCCGGATCAAATCGCGGCTTACTATGATCGCGATGGTTTTTTTCTACTGCGCAATGCAGATGACAAACCGGAGATTCAGGACGAGATTACCTACTTGTTCCAGGAAATTGACCCGGATGAGTCCATTCTGCGCAAAATCATCGAAATTCCTTTTTCCGTCGTGCTATCGGTAAATCCAGACACGTTTTTGCGCGACCTGAGTTTCCGCTACGGCTTGCCGCACCGATTCGCCTGGTTTGATGCCAGCAAAGAATCAGATGTGGATCTGCCAGAGGCCGATCCCGACCTGCTAAAACAACGCGTACCGCTTTATTACAACCTGTTGGGTTGTGTAGAAAAGCAGTCTACCCTCATCCTCGACTACGACGACTTGTTCCGGCTATTTCAGGGCCTTATCGCTGCACCCAAACTACCGGGCCGGTTAATGGTTCGCTTAGCCGAAACGACTTCGTACTTGTTTCTCGGTTTTCAATTCGACCGCTGGCACACCCAGTTGTTGCTCCGCCTGCTGGACGTGAAGCGTGCAGCCAGGCGCTTTGCCCTGCAATCCGTAGAGCCGAAAGAGGAGGAGACCGAAGCGTTTTTGATCAATCAGTTCCGTATCAAGTTTTTGGGAGATGAAACGCACTTGCTCGATCAGATCCACCGAGAATTTGAGGAAGAAGGCAATTTGCGCCAGACTACGCCCGCCGACACCCCAGCCAAAGAAGCGATCGTTCGGTTTTTGCAAAAAGGAAAAACTGAAAACGCCATCCAAAAACTAATCGAAGCGGCTAAGGGTACGCACGTCGAGCAAGCATCTGTGGGCCTGTCAGCCCGATTTTTCAATTGGCAAACGGAAAAAAACGGCGGCCGTTTGGATTCTCGCGACCTTTTTCGGGAGATGAACCTGATCAATGATGCCATCCTTTCTTTCGCAAAAGAACTCTGACATGAAAACGATGCACCGTTATCCTGGTGTCAAACCATTCGAGCGTTCCGACCAGGCCCTGTTTTTTGGCCGGGAAACGGATATCCGCGATTTGTGCGACCTTATTCGGGTGGAAACCCTGGTCGTACTTTTCGGTAAGTCCGGCTACGGCAAAAGTTCCCTCATCAATGCGGGCGTTTTGCCGCTTCTGGCTTCTGTTTCTGGAAATGAAAACGGCGGCATGGCGGCGCTTTTGCCCGTAGTGGTACGCTTCGGCGATTATGTACCGGGGAACAGCCTCACACCGGCAGAAAACCTTTGCCGAAAAATCGAAAGTACGCTTCGTCCATCACCCGAAATGGATTTTGTCGCACAGCTGGGCCTCCCAAATTCACTCTGGCTGACTCTTAAACGTTGCCAGGCTGCGAGCGGCTCAGAGAGCGAGACAGCCCACGGCAACCCCACAGAAAAGTCGGCTTTTCTACTGGTGTTTGACCAGTTTGAGGAGTTTTTCTCCTATCCGTTGGATCAGCAGTTGGATTTTAGAACCCAATTGGCAGAGGTTGTGTACGGCGAAATGCCGGAAGATGCCCGCGAACAGGCTCGTTCCTTGCCCCGCGAACAGCGGCGCATGCTCGTGTCGGCTATTCAGGTGCGAAGTTTGTTTTCGATACGATCCGATCGGCTCAGTGAACTGGATCGATTGCGCGACCGCCTTCCCGACATCCTGCATAAACGCTACGAACTTAAGGCCCTGAGCCGCGAACAGGCTCGAGAAGCCATCGTTCTGCCAGCACGCCTTGCCACTCCACCAGGAGACGGGTTCCAGTTTTATTCCCTACCGTTTGAATACGGCGACGATGCCCTTGAAAAAATCCTGAACGACTTGTCGGTCTCGTCGACTCAAGGTCAGGCCGGTGTCGAAGCGTTTCAGTTGCAAATACTCTGCGATAACATCGAAAGCAAGGTCGTAGATGGCAACATCCCTGACCGAGATGACAACGGCCTGCCAGATGTGAACGCCTCGGACCTTCCCGACTTTTCAGAAGTGTATGGCGCTTACTATGAACGGCGATTGGCCATGCTGCCCGAAAACCTGCAACCGGCTGCCCGGCTCCTCATCGAAGACGGACTCGTGCGTATCGACCCCGCCACCGGTGAAGGCCGCCGCCTGAGTATGGATGCAGAAGCCTTGCTCGACCATTTTTCCCAAGCGGGCGCTACCCGCGAACTGCTCAAGGAATTGGAAAATACGTTTCTGTTACGCCGGGAACGGAACACACTCGGTGGGCACAACTACGAGCTCAGCCACGATACATTACTTGCTCCCGTGCTTCGGGCCAAACGCTTGCGAATGCAAGCGGAAGAACGTCGGGCAGTAAACAAGCGCCGCCGTCGGGCGGTGACGTTGTTAATTTGGGGAGCTGCTTTACTGCTGGCTGGTTTGGGTGCGGCGGTATGGGCTATCGGCATGTATAATAATGCCGAACAAAAACAGGTCGAGGCTGAAGAGGCGTACCAAAAGTTGGAAAAAACAGCCATTCAAGTTGTGGACGCATTCACACGGGAGGCGAATAACTGGGTGCTTAAACTGGACTATTCCAAGGCTTCCGTCAAGTTAAAAAAGGCCGCCGACCTCGGCCAGGTCACGGACGAATACAAAAAAACTGTGCTGGAGGTCGCTTTTTTTTACAACGAATCGGGACAAACCGCAGAGGCCGTACACCTGCTAGACACCTGCGCCATGCTGCAACAAAGCATGCAATCAAACAACAACGCAGAGTCAATACGGGATTATATCAAATCCCATGACCCGGCCTGGTATGACAGCCTTCAGCACCGGTATTTTCCAGAGATGAAGCCCGTTCCGGGAGGTCAATTTGTTTTTAACGATCGGTTGCAGACCACTGTTGCTGCCTTCCGTTTGGCCCAGACGGAGGTGACGTTTTGGCAAATGAAACTGTTTGATGCCGCCAAAGGCCGGGTGCGGCAAATGCCGGTCTGGGGTTTTTCGGGTGACAACCCGGCTGTGTACGTCAGTTGGTTCGAAGCGATCGAGTATACCAACTGGCTGAGCCAAAAACGAGGTCTTCAGCCGGTGTACACGATCTTGCCTTCACTGCCAGACTCGGTAGTTCGGGTCAACAGGTCTGCCAACGGCTATCGCTTGCCCACCGAGCGGGAGTGGGAATACGCCGCGAGGGGCGGGCCGCAGCAAAATGAACACCCGTACAGCGGGAGCAGCCGTTTGGACGACGTGGCCTGGTGGGGTAGCAATTCCGGCCAGGTTCATGGCGTGAAACGCAGCAATACAGTAGCCACTAAACAAGCCAACTCCCTGACCTTGTTCGATATGACTGGCAACGCCTGGGAATGGTGTTGGGACTGGTACGGAGCGTTGCCCTCCGAATCAAGTACCAACGACCTTGGCCCGGATTCCGGTCAGGAGCGTGTGCTTCGGGGAGGCTCATGGTTTTTAGCCAACGAATCGTACTTCCGTAATACCTACCGGTTCAAGTACCCACCCAAGCAAGGCATCAACGTCGTGGGCTTTCGGGTGGCGCGTAACACCGATTGATCAAAGCAATACTATTTTTCAAGGGTAGTGGAAAAAAATAGGCAATTGCTACCTTTGGGCCTCATTTTCAAAATACAACACCGATCGCGTTCCGATGAAAGAACAAATCCAGCAATTGATTTCCGAAGGCCGCACCGAAGATGCCCTCGCCTTACTAACAAAACACACCACCGATGCCCTGCTTCTGCAAGGCCGTTTCAACGCCGCCAAAAAACAGTACAACATGGGGATGATTGAGTTCGGCGAATGGAATCGTGTACAAGCCCAGATCAACTACGCCGCGCTGGAAATGGCAGGGAATATCAAAGGTGGAACATCTTCTGCTGGCACCGGCGATGGTGGCACATCAAAAGGCACCGGCGACGGAAACGTTTATACGAACACCGGGAACGGGGGCGGTACGAGCGCTACTTCGACAAAACACAAGTCTTTCATTTCGTACAACCACGGCGATTCCGACCATGCCCAGCGTGTGAAGGAATTTTTGGCAAAAAACAATGTGGATGTAATTATCGACGCGGAAGATATGCCAGCCGGAATGTCCATCATGGAGTTCATCCAGCAAAGCATCAAAAACTGCGATTCCGTGGTTTCGATCGTTTCGTCCAAAAGTCTTAACTCCGGATGGGTGGGGCAGGAGAGCGTGGCCTCGATGTACGCCGTCTGGCTGGCCGATAAAAAGTTCATCCCCGTGAAATTGGATGACGTTGCATTCGACATTGATTTTCAAATCACAGCTCAGGAAACGATCCTCCAAAAAATACAAGACCTGGAAACCAAAATTGGTAAACTCCGCCAACTCGGTGGCGACTCCCGTGCCTTCGATGACGACCGTAACCGCCTGTTTGAATTGAAAAATAACCTGGGCCAGATCATCCAACGCCTCAAAAGCGTGCTCATGGTGGACATTCAGGGAAAAAACTTCGAGCCAAGCATGCGCAAAGTGCTGGAGCGCATTCAGCAATAATTTCCCTTACCGCCCCAACCGATCCATCACATACTCTTTATGGCTGCGCCCAATCGGAATGGTGCGGCCAGCCAGTTCCACCTCGGCGGCGGAGAAGGACTCAATCTTGTCCACGGCCACCAAAAAAGAGCGGTGGATGCGCAGAAAATTGTCCTTGGGCAACAGTTCCTCCAGTTCGCCCAATTGATAATGCGTTTGGTAGGACTTAGCCGCAGTATGGATCGTGACGGAGTCTTTCAGGCTCTCGATGAACTGAATCTCGTCCAGGTAGATTTTCACAGACCGCTTACTCACGGTAAAAAAATAAAACGGCCTGACATTCCCCGGTGGTTTCGCCGCCACCTGTCCGCTTACCTCCACCGGAGGCAGTTGCCGCTGTGGCAACAACAGCTTATTTACCGCCTTGGTGAACCGGCTAAACTCAATGGGTTTGAGCAAATAGTCTGTGACCTGCAAATCAAAACCGTCCACCGCAAACTCGTGATAGGCCGATGTGATGATCACTTTAGGCTGGCGGCGCAGCGTTTTGATAAACTCCAGTCCGTTCAGTTTCGGCAGGTTAATGTCCAAAAAAATTACGTCCACGGGATTGGAATGCACCACGTCCAGTGCCTTGATCGCGTCAGGGCAGATGTGTGTTAGCGTCAAAAACGGGGTCATCCCGATGTATTCAGCCAGTATTTCCGCGGCCAGCGGCTCGTCTTCAACAATGATACAGTGCATACGTGAATTGGGAGTGTGTGTTTGGCCCCGTTGAACCCACC
>JBJXEZ010000201.1:0-3653 GCA_046153695.1 Saprospiraceae bacterium | reverse complement strand
GCGCCCCGTTACGGGTGGCGGGGATTGTTTTATCTCAACGGCGCCCGATCACATTTCGGGCCGACAGGATCAACGGGCGCCAATACGCTGATTCAGTCACGTTTTCCCGCACGACGCCCCGGCTGGTAGTGCTGTGTACTACTTCAATGCCCTTGCCTGTTCGCTCTACGACCAGCGCCACATGCTGGATATTGCTCGGATTTTTGCCAAAGACGACGATGTCGCCCGGCTGTACAGCGTTTAGGCCAACGGCCTCGCCTTGTTTAGCCTGAGCCGATGACGATGGCGACAGGGTCACCTTGAATTGCTTGAGCACATAGCTCGTAAAGCCCGAACAATCGAAACCCGTGCGCGGCTCGGAACCCGCGTATTTGTACGAGGTGCCCACCCATTGTTCGGCGTAACGCACCACTTCACGCCGGAACTGGCGTTCGCTCATACTCGACGTATCAGCGGGGGGACGGGTCGTTTTTTTGGATGTGGAACAGCTGGCCAATAAAAAGGCAAGGGAAAAAATCAGCAGTAACGTGCGGGTGCGGATCATGTGCGATTAGTTTAGATCGCGCCAAAACGCAGCAACTACGCATTTCTTGCACTAAAGGAACGCGGACGAAATAACGTACCAACTTTGGCGGTCTTGTTTGCCCCCTGTCTTCGTTGCTCGTCGGTTACTTAGCCCCGCTAAATGCCCTTCTCGCGCCTCAACAGGGAGCAAAACGGCTCCCCAAAGCTGGTACGTTATTTCGTCCGCGTTCCTAACAAAAAAACGGCTGCCGGCATCAAGCCGGCAACCGCCTCACTTTTTCGTTTTGCAAAAGTAGCACTGTGTAGTATTGATCAGGTATTGATATGCTTTGACGCAGTTGGTTTTTTGGATTAAAAAATTACATCTCCCGATGCTGGCCCAGCACATCGCGGGCAAACAGGATGCGAGGCCGCCAGTATGCCGAGGTACTCACATTTTCTACCACTACACCCCGCCGACTGGTGCTGTGTACGCACACAATACCGCCGGGCGTGTTTTCCACTACCATGGCAACGTGCTGGATACGGCGACCGCGGCGGCCAAAAAACACGAGGTCGCCGGGCATAACCTGTTCGAGCGGAATCTTGGCTCCCTGAAGGGATTGTGTGCTGGAACTGCTGGACACGGCTGCATCAAACTTTTGCAGCACAAACCGGGTGAAGCCGGAGCAATCGAACCCTGTTTCAGGGCTTCTGCCAGCGTAGCGGTACCGGAGGCCCACAAATTCCTGGGCAAAACCAACGATTTCCGATCGCAACAGCGTCATTTCCATGCTCATGGAACGGCTGGGGCTGAAGGCGCTGCCCAGTGTCAGGATCAGGATAGAGAGGGGAAAAAGTACAAAACGGCGCAATTTGGGGAGGCAACTACTAGAAGGGTCGCTCATATAATAGAAACGGCATTTTCACGGGGCAGACGCTTAGTATTTTTACAAGCGAAGAGAGGAAATGCCCCGGTGTGAAAGATTGTTTTGGATTAAAAAAACGGGTGTGATACTGCCCGATTCCGCAACGGGAACGCGGCAAAGGTAACAAAATGTTGAAACTGCGCTACTTTTCGAGAAAAAAGTCACCGACAACTTTTCAACTACGACGCGAATCGGTATCCGTCAAACGCTGCGCCAACAGCCGGTGGAAATGGTGTACACCTGCTTCCTGGTTCGGTACAAACCGCCCGTGCCGGTAAAACCTCGAACGGGTGCCGCGCTGAACTTGCTCCACCACTGCTTCGTCCTCCCGCTCCACGAGGTCCACGTCCGCACCAGCCCCTTGACCCAATTTTTCGGGGTTCCAGACATAGGCCCGAAAACTGACCCGCGTCAGGTTGGCATGCAGTGGTCGCACGATGTTTAGCGACAGTCCCCAAGGGTAAAAATTGAACATGATATTGGGGAACAGCCAAAAATAATAGCCTGCCACCGACTGGCCCTCGTCCTCATGGCCGGCGGGAAAGTCGAACACATCCTCGCCGCCGCGCCCAATGCCGACCTGACAACTGCCCCATGGGAATAGTTCGGTGCGGTACGCGCCCCAATCGAGTGTCGTTGCCAGGGATTTGTGGATAAACGGAATGTGGAAGCCCTCCAGATAGTTGTCGCAGTACAAAGCCCAGTTGGCCCGTACGAGGTAGTCGCGGGAGCGGGCAGGGTCGAACCGAAACTGCTGCACGGGCAGGAACCCCACTTTGCGCCCCATTTCTGCCGTCCAGTCCTCGAATGGGAAAGCCGGGTCGAGGGAAGTGAACACGAACTGTCGCCACAACCGTACGGGCAGCCGGGCGAGGTTGTCGTCGGCGCAGGGAAAATTTTCCATGCCATCGCTTTCGGGCATGGCTGCAAATGTGCCGTCGTGCTGAAAACGCCTCCCGTGGTAGCCGCACACGATGCCGCGTTCCAGGCGACCAGGGTGTTCCACGAGGATATTCCCCCGGTGCGTACATACATTAGACAGGCAGTGAAGCGTGTCGGCACTGTCGCGCAGGAGCAGCAGTGGCTCTTCTAAAAAATGCTCCATGTACGAAAACGGCAGTGCGTCGTGCGGCAGGCGAACATTTTCCTCTGCCCCTGTCACCATCTGCCACGAACGGGCAAAAACACGTTCGCGGCATTCGGCCAATGCCGGTTCAGACTGGTAAAATTCCCCGGGCAGGGTGGCCGCGCGACGGATATCAGGATCGATGTGGTACATCTTTTCCAATTTTATGGCATTAGTTCTATGAATTCATTGATGATCATGGCGGTGGCTCCCCATACAATATGCCCGTCCACCTCGAAATAGGGCACGTTTTTTATCAAATACCCTTCTTGGCCGATGCGCAGATCCGTCACTTTTCGGTGTTGTTCTGAACGGAAAACAGACAACGCCGGGGTCAAAATGGCCTCAACTTCGCCGGGTTGAGGGCGGAATATTGCCGGGCCGTGCAACACGCCGACGAATGGGTACACTAAAAAATCGCTGACCGGGATGTACAATTCTGTGAGTTGCCCGACCACCTCCACGTCTTGCCGCGGCACGCCCACTTCTTCTTCGGCTTCGCGCAGGGCCACACTGGCGAGGTCGCCGTCGCGGTCTTCCCACCGGCCACCGGGGAAACTCACCTGGCCGCTGTGCCGATCGCGCGGGTTGGCCGTGCGCCGGATCAGCACGGTGTGCCAGGCACCATCCCGATGATGGAGTAAGTTGAGTACGCAGGCGATTTTCGCTCCCGGAGGTGGCTCGTGGCAGGGGCCGAGCTCTTCCAGGCGGCGCATACTGGCCATTTTGTACTGGGCCTCTCGTCCCGGCAGCGGGCCGGCGAGACGGTCGCGGAGGCGATCAACCAATTGGTCGTGCTTCGTCATCGTCTGTTTTTGTTCGCTAAGGAACGGCGAAAATCAATCACTCTTGATTTCTATCCAGCCCGGAAGCGGGAAAAAAGAACGGCTTACGCCTTGGTGGTGCGTAAGCCGTTTCAATTTCAAGTTAATTCTGAACGGGCCAGCCAAAGTCATTGCATATCAGAACGACTCAAGCGTTTAGGACTACACCTGCCATTGGTTGTGCCAAATTAAACAGGCAATTGGTAGCTGTGAAATCAAATAAATTTTTTGAGAACAGTTGCTATACCGCGCGTCGCCAAGTTTTCAGCA
>JBJXEZ010000186.1:0-14094 GCA_046153695.1 Saprospiraceae bacterium | reverse complement strand
GCGGAATGTCCAGGCTTACCCATTGCCCCTGAGCGGGTGCATTGAAGTTGACCTGATGCTCCGTGTCGTCGCCGCCGCCGAAGGCTCCGTTAGGACCAAAATCAACCAACTTGATCCCGAAGAAGGTGAAATTTGCCGACCATAAGTCAATATGAATATGCGTCATGCCAGTGATATTCAACTGGTTGGCAACGGTTTCGATGCCCACGAAATCCAAACTGGAGTATTTCTTGGTCGGGTTGCCCTGGATCTCAATATCCTCGAGAACGGCAGCCGACCAGGGGGTTCGCCAGGTATCCACCGGCACATTGGTGTACGCATCGCTGAACATGGAAATCACCTTGGCCGCATCACGGGAGGGTGTCGTAGCGCGTGTGGTGGGTTGGTTGCCGGGGCCAGCAGGTTGATTGAACGTGATGTAGTCGAAGTAAACGACGTTATCTTGGGTTCTTCCACTCGAATTAAAATCGGGAAAAATGACGATCTGATCGTACTTGCCTTCC
This sequence comes from Saprospiraceae bacterium, assembly GCA_046153695.1. Classification (GTDB taxonomy): domain Bacteria; phylum Bacteroidota; class Bacteroidia; order Chitinophagales; family Saprospiraceae; genus M3007. The sequence continues at coordinate 13,591 of JBJXEZ010000186.1, read as the reverse complement.
GAGATGGGCGGGTTTGGCACGCCGGAAAAATCAAACGTGAGTTCTTCCCACTGATTCACCTTTGTATTCGCTACTTTGATTTCCTGCTGTGCCCAACCGGTAGTGGCAACCAACTTGATTCCTACATCGCTGATAACTGATTTCCAGACCATAATTTTTATGATGGAATTGGTGGAATCCAGCACAAAAGGCCCAATGTCGGTGCCGTGCTTGGATTCGCAGCCTGCCCAGGGGTTTCCGCTTTGCAAGGCTGTGAACTTGGCCACTTTGGCAGAGGTATTTATCCCGCTTGCATCCGGGTTTGTAATGATCTGCAAGGGCGGGTTGGCGCTGTTTTCAAAGACAGACCAGGTCCAGGATGCCCCCTGCCCGCCCGCTTCAAAATTGATCGGGGCGTTTTGGGCAAAGTTTGCCGATGCAATGAGCATCAGGAGAATAATTGTAAGATTTTTCATAAAACGTACATGTTTTTGAATGAACATATGGAACAGAACAAGGCTTTTAGGCAATGCTTTATTAATATTTCAATTTTTCGTTTTTATCCCAAATCCCCCAGTAAGCACCCACTTCGCCTTCGGCACCTGTCTTCCAGGCTTCGTCGAAAGAGGAAAAATAGAAGGACTCAATTTCCTCGTCCATAGCCCATAATTGCATGTTGATGAAGTAATTCATGGCGTTTGAAAGGGAAGGCACTGCTTTGCCCAAGTCTTCGCCCTGGCTCGGCCAGCCCGTCTCGGTTATGATTACGGGCTTCCCTTTCCCCGCTTCACGGGCCTGGTTGTACATCTGCCGCATATGCAGGTGAGCATATTCGAAATCAGTGCCTTCCCAGTACGGATAGCAGTTGCACAGGATCACGTCACAGGCATCGGCGATGGTCGGTCGTTGTGAAAACTCGTAGTAGGCATCCACATATCCGACCGGCACATTGGGAATAGCCTGCCTGACATACCTGATGCAATCGAGAAGTTCCGTTTCCGACAGGTCTTTGCGGTACAACACCTCGTTACCCACAACAGCGATGTCTACCAGTCCGCCTTTAGCCAACGCAATCAGGTTATCCATCTCCACGAGATTTTTATCCTGGTCTTTTCCCAGCCAGGCACCCACGAGGGTTTTGATACCCAGTTCCTTGGCTACCTTGGGTATCAGTTCGTTCCCTTCTGTACAAGAGAAGGAGCGCACCCAGCGGGTACAGGGTTTTAAAATGTGCATGCGGCGCCTGATCTGCGCTTCTGAAATGATATCGCCGGGTTTCTGGCCGTCTTCATAAAGGCTGAAGCAGAACCCATGTACGCCTCCGTGCAAGACCTCCAGAAACAAACTCTTTAGGTCTTCCACGGACTTATCGTTGATAAAATTTGTCGGTGGAGTACTTCCGTCCACCTCGAAATTCAGATATTTTTCTGCCCTGTACGACATGGTGTATTATGAATTTTTTGTGTGAATGAATACTGACTACAATTCCCCCCGCCTGCTGACCAAGTCTTCCTTGATAGCTTTGGCCTTGGCTTCGGTCAGGTCGTAGTTCCACATGACCCAAATGGCCAAGCCAGCGGTAACTGCCGGAACCAGAATGTCGGCGAGGCGCAGGCGTGTAATCGTTTCGGTAGTTTGTACGGCAATATTTTGGTCAAAACCCACGAGCTTCAGCACCAGGCCGCCCAGCACCAGGGCAAGCCCTTGCCCAAGTTTCACCATCCACCAGTAAACAGCACCGAAAGTGGCCTCTTTGCGGGGCATACCGTTGTTCAGTTCGTCCAGGTCGCATACATCTGCCGTCATGCTCATCATCAGCGTAAAAAGACCGCCGATACCAAACACCATAAGCGGAATAGGCATGAGCATCAACCACGGATTGTCGGGGTTGAAACCCCACCATTTCAGCAGGTAGCCGATGATAGACAAGACTGTGGAAATGATAAAAGCCTTTCGTTTTCCCCATTTAGTTGACATCCACGCGATGGTCGGTATAATCAGAATCGCGGTGACCAACGCGCTGATCGTAGAAAACCAGGCCGGCCAAGTGCCAGCACCAGCATAATCCCCTTTGAACAGGTAAAACACAATGATGAAATAACTGAACGAAGCAACCATCTGGAAGCCGTTGAACACCAAAAACGTGGCGCCGCACAACCGCATGAAGGGCTTGTTTTTGAAGATCAACGCCATAGAGCGCATCAGACTCTTCATATTGCTCATCAGGTTTTTCAGCGTCAGGTCGTCCCGGTTCGTGAGGTTGGTCTGGTCAATTTCCTTGCAGAACAGCGCCGGCAACACCCCCAACAGCATGCACGCGACCCCGACAAGGATGGACAGCTGCCGAACGCCAACCGCTTGGGATTCAAACAGATTGGGATCGGCAATAAGTACCCAAAACCAGGGAACTATCATCCAGGCCATTTGCCCAACGGTTTGGGAAAAGCCCATCAGTCGTGTACGCTCATTATAGTCCGAGCTCATCTCGTAACCCAACCCCATGAGCGGCGTGGAAAACATGGTGTTGCCGGTCAGGAAAATCAGGGAGAAGATCAGAAAATACCAAAAATTATACGTCTGTGAGTTCGCTGGATCGAGTTGCCAAAGCGCAATAAACATCAAGCCGCTCCAAATGGCTCCGACCAGGATGTACGGCTTTCTGCGCCCGTACTTCGAGGTAGTATTGTCGGAAATGTAGCCCATAATCGGGTCGGTAATGGCGTCGTATATGCGCGGCAATCCCCCGAGCAGGCCGGCCAGAAATGGGTCCATGCCAAAAGCGGTGAGCAAGAAAAAGGAGAAAACTCCCAAAGCCCCCGGGAATAAATTGTTGACCAGGTGTCCGGCGCCGAAAGCGGCCTTTTGTCCCAAAGGGATCTTCTTTGTTGCTGGTGTTTGTAAATCCGACATAGGCTTTATACGTTAAGTTGGTTGAATTTTGACTGATATATGGAATAGTGACGGGGTGACTGCGAGTCACCCCGTCACTTGCGTTTGGCTTCCAGTCGAAAAGGAATAAGGGCCGAATTATCCCCGGGAATCACCAGCGTCTGAATTGCTTTTCCGCTGATGGTGAATTCTACGGATGCAGAACTCCGTTTTAGTTTCACGCCTTTAGGTTGTTCAGTAGGATTAAAAAGGACGACAGCGATGCTTCCATCGGGGTTTTTAACTGCCGTTGTCTGAAGTTCTTCGTCGGTGTTTTCAAACCCGATGCGTACGGCCCCCGGGCGGATAAACCGACTAAAGTGGGCCAGGGTGTAGTATAGCGGAGTGAAATACACCTCGTCCCGCTCCGGGTCCACAATTACTGGGGCCGTACACCAGTTTTTGGCCCAATTGGGGCCGCCTTGCCGGTCCAGAATCATGTTCCAGTCCACCCATCCATCCACCCCGTTGTTGAGGCAGCCAATGATGTCACGGGCATATCGAAACACTGGCACATACTTCGGGTGCAGGTGTTTTTGCGCCTCGGGCGCCCAGTCCCAACCCCAGTCTTTGGCCTCCGGAGACCAGTACCAGGCGTCGTCGTTCCATCGGGGTACCTGGGCATCTATACACGCCTCGGTCTGAATCAAATGTTTGCCGGGCGTTTTGCGATGGACGTACTGCAGCGCCTCGGGGAAATAGTCGAATGTGCTGGCATACCAGTGGACCGCCGTGCCGTCGAAGTAGTTGGAGGCTATTTCGTCGCTGAACATGACATCTACCCATTTCTTCAGTTGTTCGTCGCGGTTTTGGTCAAAACCCAGAATTTTTACCGGACGACCGTTTTCCCTCAGCAAAGGGCCGAGGTGGTTTTGCACGAAATCGGTCATTTCCTGCGGGGTAAAGTGCATGCTCTCCCAGTTGCTGTCATTGCCCAAAGGCTCGTTTTCAACCGTAATTCCCCAAATATCAATGCCCTGTGCGCGGTATGCGTCAAGGTATTTAGAAAAGAACAAGGCCCAGGTGTCGTAGTACTGTGGCAACAGTTTTCCACCGCGCCAGTCGGTGTTGTTCTTCATCCAGGGCGGGGCCGTCCAGGGCGATGAAATGATTTTGAACCCGTCCCGGGAAACAGCCTGTGCGCCTTTGATCATGGGGATAATATCGTCCAGGTCTTCGGCAATGGAAAAATGCTCCAATGCCGTATCGCCCGGTACCGGCGCGTAAGAATAGTTGCGCAGCGAGAAGTCGCAGGAGTTGATGTGCGTACGTGTCAGAGAGTAGCGCGCACCCGAGTCCCCAAAATAGGCTTCCAGGATTTTGTCCCGGTTCTGTGGGCCCATCTGCCGAAGCAGGTGCGCGGAAGCCTCGGTGAACGAACCACCGATTCCGGTTATGGTCTGGTATTCTTCGTCGGGCAAAAGGGTAATACTCGCCCGCGTTTCAGCAGCCGGAAACCCGGTCAGTTTGATCAGTTTGTTGCCATTTGCGGCTGTTTCAAAAAAATCCACCTGCATCATAGCCGGATTTGCACAGCCACCTGCCAGGAGTGCTATGAGTAAAATACAAGTTGTATGTAGCGCGATAGGCTTCATATCGTGATTCGTTTGTTGTTCCCAGGTTTTTCACCTGGAATGTCTACCGTGCCGCCGTGGGTACGTGTACCGTTTTCATCACAGCATTTTTGTTGCCCTTGTGTGTTTTTGAAATTGGTTTTCCGCCGCGTTTCAAGCCCTTGAACGTCTTCGAGTCCACCAATTCCCAAATGGCGAATTTGGCCTGCCCTTTCACAGTGAACAGCCCGAAGTGGTTTTCGGAACCGCCTGGGTTGGCGGCATCTTTCCAGGGTTCGTCAAAGGCTTCGAAGTAGAAACAGGTGATTCGGGCAGCGTTGGTCCACTCGCGCGTCAGGTGGTAGTACCTGGCAGATTTGTACTCGTCCACCGCCCGGGAGCCGTTGTTTCCGTACAGTTCATTGCAGCTGCTGGCCCAGCCGGTTTCGCCGATGTGTACGGGTTTTTGGATGCCCAGACTTTTCATATAGCGTACGACTTGCTCGTACTGTGTCTTCGCGTAGTCTCTTGCCCGAAGCATGGCGGCCTCTACTTTTTCCTGGTCCGGCATCCCTGTTTCGGTTTGCCTGGTGTGCCAGAAAAAGGGGTTGTAGTGCGTGTCGTGCATGGGGTAAGTATGCATGGAAATGTAGTCTACCGCTTCGATGAGCCGGTTCAGATCGTCTACGTGGTAGGTCGTATCGCCACCGCCCCAGGAGGCAAAGTTGTCGGAACAGGTGATCCAGAGCGTTGCCGGCAGCGCACCCTGTTTTTTCAGGTTTTGTAAATGAGTTACCCACTTCAGGATGACCCCGGGCTGCACATAGTACCGCTCGGCCCACTTGACCATCGCTTCGTTGCCTACTGCGATGATCTTGACGATGTCGGGGTATTTTACCGCCAGCGCCACGGCCCGGTCTATTTCTGCGGCATTTTTTTCGCTTTCCAAATTGTGATCAGGGGGAAGATCTGTCCACGCGTTTTTGCAGTCTATCCAGGCACCCAGCATCACATACATCTCGAAGCCTTTGTTTGTCTGTTTTATCTGGCGGATCGCCTCCAGCAGATTGGCGGCTTCGTTGTAGTACACATTATAGGTGCGGAGCAGTTTGACACCCATGGCCGACAGAATCAGCAGGTCCTCTTTCAGTTCGGGAATAGTGGGCTGAATCGCCCGGGAATTTTCCCGATAGCCGCCAAAGGATATCGCCTGAAAATCAGGGTTGCCGAGGATATCAGCAGCGGTCTTGTCAGCGGCCCCGGGGCCGGAGGAATACGAAAGCAACTGGGTAGCCGCCATGAGCAAAAGCAATGTCTGGTGTATGTTTTTCATGTCAGTCTCGCAGCGTTGTGGCGCGAATCGAGACCAGCATCTGTCGGATCGCGCCGTTTCGTTGAAAAACTTGCCGACTTGTTGCATCGTCCAATTCCAGCCTGTCGGATACCACCGTCCGGCCATCAGCAAAGGCGATTTCCAGGCGTTCTTGCTCCTGTATTTGGTACACCACCGGAATTTGACAACAAGTGAAACAGAGGGTACCCGGTTCCAGTAGCAACGGCGTGCGTACACCTCGAACATCCACGTATTCAACCGTCTGTGTTTCTTTTAAAAACGCCCCTTTGCGCAGCAGGCAGGAATTGAATGACAGCTTTCCTGCCCGCACAACTACGCCCAACTCCCCAAACCTCGCCAGAAAATCCTCTTTCACCTGGCCGGTCATGCCGGGTTGCTGGGCGCCCCGGTGGAGGGGCGTATGCGAGTAGGGGTCGGTGGGGAAGGCACCATACAGTTCGGGCGATTTGTGTACACCGATACCGGCTTCTATTTCGTAAAAATGCTCCAGCAGGCGGCCGGTCACAGCCGGGTTGGCACCCGCCTCCATGGCTTGAAGGCAGCATTCCTGCACGGCAAGCAGCAGTTTGGATACCATGTGCCAGTAGATGGAACCCAATCCCTCATACGAAAAGAAGGTGCCTGACCGGCCGGTGAACGCTTTATGGTTGAAAATCTGCTCGAAAATATCCAGCACAGATTCCCTCTCCCGAGCCGCCAGGTCCTGGTATGGACTGCCCGCCAAAGCATCCAAAGCATGGCTCAGGTCCTGTGCATTTTTGAAATTACCGTTGAAATGAACCCCGCCCGAAACATCCCGCTCGACGATCTGCGTATTCCCGTCGGCAATCAACTTTTGGAGTAATACCGAGGCTTGGGCATCGGCGGCCGGGATCGTGTTTTTTTGCAAAAAACCGGGCAGGTCTTTGTTCGGATACAGGATATAACTGTACTGGTCGTCCCGGAACAAAGCGCTTTTTTTCAGGGCATCCAGCACCTCCATCGCTTCTTCCGGCCGCAGGAAACCTGCACTCAAAACTGCCACCTGCCCTTCGAGCATTTCGCTGAGCCGGGAGCAAGAGATACCGCCCTCGTATACCGTCATCAGGTTGTAGGCATGGTACAGGTTGTCGGACCGCCGGTTGGCGCGGATGGAGTGCTCGGCAAAATCGAGGCACACCCGCACGAAGTCTTGCAGCCCTGAGCGGGAAATGCTTCTTTTTTTGCCCCAGAAACCGTTTTGGTAAATCTGTTGCCGGTAATCGGATGCAGCGGTGCCGAGGCGGTCGGTGATCGCTTTTCGATCCGGATCGCTGATTTTTCCGGACAGCAAGGGGCTGAAATGTATGAGCGTTTCCCGGGTACTGTGGTAAAACTCCATCAGTTCGCCGGAGATTTTGACGCTCTCCAGATCGGTTTTTCCCAGCATACTCTGGAAAAATTTCAGGAAACGCCGCAGGTAGCAAAGCGTCACCATCGAGACGCCGTTGCCGACCAGGGCATTGTTGGCATCGTTCCATTCGGGTCGCTGGGTGTTCATCCAGATACCGGCCTCCGGCACGAGGTTCGATATTTTAGCCAACAGCGTTGCCAGTATTTTTTCCAAAAAATTGACCCGATAAATCTCTTCGCCTTCGAGAGCGAGCAGGGTGCCGTCAGTCCCCATAGTGGCACGCCGCTGCCGGATTTCGGTATCCCAGGCATGATCGAATTCAATCGTATCCTGCGGGTTCTGCAAGAGTTGATCGTAGGGCTTGATGCGGTAGGGCACGGCGGCATACACAAACCAATTCTGATCAAAACCGGCTTGCAGACTGCCCGAGCTGTATTTTTCCGACAGTTCCAGGAGTTTTTGCAGGTAGATGATCTGGTGGTCGCCCCAGTACCCGATGTATGACCAGGGATTGTCCGGCTCAATGGTTTCCCAGTCGAAACCGCCCTTGGTTACCCGATAAGGATTGTATCCGTCGAAGGTGGACGCGTTGAGAAATTTGAAAATCATGCCTTGCACAAACTCCGGGTAGGAACAGGCCAGAGCCTCCCAGTTCTGAAAAATGTCTCGCCAGTTGCCTTCGTAATCCAACACTTTGGAGCCGTCGGTTTCATGCTCGGTATTGATGGAAAAGTAGTTCCACGGGCGGCTGGGGTCGCCGTGGCGGCGGCTGAATTTGAGGGGTAAATATTCCAGGCAGAGCCGTATTAAATCGGCATCGTGCTCGTTTTGCAAGGCATTTTGGAGCGCGGAGAGGCTGAATTCATCCTGCAAACCACTAATAAACCCGCTATTTCGGGCAGCCATAGCCGTGTTTGCCTTTTGCAGGTACGGAACAAAGTCCTTTTTTTCGATCCGGTAATTGTCGTCAAAAATCCCACCCCGCATGATGTTGAACAGCACATTGGAAAAATGGCGGGTATCATTGAGCGTATCGGAGGTAAATTGCAGGCCATCGGCGCATGCCACAAGGTGAATGAGGTTTTGCGTCCCGGAATCTATGTCCTGTTGGAGTTGAGCCTCTATTTGGGCATTGTTCAGGAGTTGTTGCCGCAGCGCGACGATCTGGGCGTGCGACTGGTTTACATTGGCCACAAGGGTCCAGGTCTTTTGGGAATTGCCCGCAAGTACAAGTTCCGCTGATACGAAGTAGGCACCCTTTTCTCCCTTTACATCGCGCTCACCCTGCACGCGTTGCTTCTGCCTGAATGCGGCCAGTTGCCGGGACGAGAGCAGTTGTGTCACCTGTTCCAGGCCGGTGTGCCAGGCAATATTGGCCTTCAGGGCTTCACTCGGCTCGGCCTTGTCCACGATGATCGCGCTCAGGGCAAAAATCCCGATGCCTGCGGCTGGTTCCAGTTCGCTCCTTTTGTAGGCATCCACCAGGTTACTGGTCGTGGCTTGCAGGGCGCTGGGCACGCCGCAGGGCATGATATTCTGGATGCCGTCCAGCAGCACGATCCGGCATTCGGTGTCCGAGGTATTGAGCAGTTCGGCTTTTCGGACAAACCCAAACTCCTTGCTCGAATTCCACTGGTAGCGGAAGGCCAAGCCCAGGCTGTGGTTGATTTCCTCAAAAATGACCTTGTTCCCGTAAACGCTTTTGTACAGATTCCGATCAATGGTGTACCGGTCCGAGAAGCGTTCGGAAAAGGGTTCCCAAACCAACACCGCCCCCTTAGTATGTACCTGAAAAATGGATTTGCTCCCGGTCAGGTCTGCGGATTCGGTCACCTTGTCATCAGTGTAATACGGAAACAGAGCAAATTCGGGATTTTTGCGCCCGGCAGTCAGGCCGCCATTGCTGGAGACAAACATCCAGTGGTTGGAATCACTGACGATGCTCATCAGGAAAGGGCGCATGGCATCGCAGTTGGAAATTTTCAGGTAGTGCTCTTGTTCCTGCACGACCATGGTCATTCCAACCTGTTTGCCTGCGGTATTGCCCGAAGATGCGTGGTTCACGAGTTACTGGTTAGTGGTGATAGAGTCGTTGTTAGTTTGCTTCCTCATAAACCCGTACGTAGTCTACGATCATTTTTTGCGGGAAAGGCGTCTGGGCTATGGGGAAACCGACGTAATTGCCGCCAACGGCCACGTTGAGCAGCATAAAAAAGGGCTGGTCAAACACCCATTCGCCCGGAACATCACCGCGTTCGATACGCTGGTACAGGTAATCGTCCACGAAGAAGTCAATCTTTTCAGCATCCCATTCGACAGCAAAAAGGTGGTAATCTGTGTCGAAGCGGGCATTTTGCAAGGCATGGTTTTTTGTAATCGGATTCCCGCCCGAATAGCCAGGTCCGTGAAGAGTGCCTTGCATGATATGAGGGCTTTGTCCCCGTATTTCCATGATGTCTATCTCGCCACATTGAGGCCAGCTCACGGTCTCTATGTTGGAGCCGAGCATCCAGAATGCCGGCCACAGCCCGGGCCCGTATGGCGTTTTTAGCCGAGCTTCAAACCGGCCGTATTGCTGCGCAAACAAGCCCTTCGTATTGATCCGCGCCGAGGTGTAACCATTGCCGGAGCGCAGCGCCGTGAGCACCAGGTTGCCCGTGCCATCCATAGAGACATTTTCGGGAGCCTTGGTGTACACCTGCAATTCTGCATTGCCCCAGCCGTTCTGCCCATTTCCCAGATCATAATTCCATTTCGAGGCATCAGGCTGTTCACCGGCAGTGCCGTTGAACTCGTCGCTCCAGGTCAGTTGCCAGTTGCGTTGGTCTATTTTCTGGAAATCATCAGGCTTGCAGCCTGAAAAAGCAAGTGAAAGTAGAAGTATCGCGTAGAAGAATAGCGTTGTGCGCATGATTGTTAAGTTTTGGTAGTACGGACTAATACGTGATCAAGCGTTGGTAAGTGACCGGGTGACTTCGAGTTACCCGGTCACTATAGTTGCACTTGTGAGCAGTGGAACCTCCCTATTGACCGGGTGACTTCGAGTCACCCGGTCAATAGGGAGGTTGCACTTGTGAGCGTATCAGTTACGGAAATAAATATTGTCCAAAAAGATGTCGCCATTGCCGTCAAACTTGAGCTGGATCACGTTGCTCAGGTTCACGGGTGCGAAGGACGATAGCGGAATGTTGATGCTCGACCAGCCGGTTGTAGGCACAGTGAGCGTCACAGGTGTCTCGACCGGCCCCGGGCTAATGATGTACACTTTAAGCGAGGTTGAATTGGCCGACCAGAAATCGAGGTGGAGTGAACTTAGCGCCGAGACGTTCTGGGGGGATCCAAGTTGAATGCCCTGGTAGTTCAGGCCAGCATATTTCAGGGTATTATTCCCCTGAATGGGAATCTGAGTCACTACGGTGGCTTGCCCCCAGTTAGGGTTCAGGTCCGTACCGGCAACATTGGAGTAGGCGTTGCTGAATACCGAAATCACGCCGGAAGCCGGATGGGTAGGTGGGGGTGCTGCAGTAGCCGGTGCCGTGGGTGGGGCACTGGCAGTGTAGAAATAGACATTATCAACGTAGATACTGGGAATGTTTTGGACGTCGTCCGAAAAGATGACCTGCGCCAGTTTGGCTCTGTTGCTCAGCCCGGCAAAGTTTGCAAACGGAATATCGAGGCTAATCCACTGCTGGGACTGCGCCACCGGGATATTGGTGGTAAATGCACCCGTTCCGCCTGTCCCATTATCTACCACTTCGATTTTCAAGCGGCCAGCGGCAGGCAAGGTATTCGGAAGGTAAATGTCCACATGCAAATGCGTCATGGCTGTAGCGTCAACGGTCGGGGATGTGAACTGAATCCCGACAAAATTGAAATCAGTGTAGTGCAGTATGTTGTCGCCGTTCACCGCGAAGTCTGCCGACTGTGTGGTCTGGAACGGCGCCCAGTAGCCGTTGTAGTAATCTACCGGAACATTCGTATAAGCATTGCTAAAAAGTGAAATGACAGTGGCCGCGGGGCGAGTGGGCACCGGCGCCGGCTGGAAATTACCCACAGAATTGAGGCGCAACGAGCCTTTGACAGGCACCCCGCCCACTGTGGCAGTAATGGTCGCGTTGCCTGGCCCGCCTACCACTGTAACCTTTCCGGAAGCGTCCACCGTAGCTATAGCCTCGTTCGAGGAGGCAAACGAAAAATAAGATGACGTTACGGTCACCGTCTGGTTAATTCCCGAAGGCAGGTTAGCCGTCGAGCTCAGGCCACCAATCACTTTGGTAACACCGACAAAAGCCGTCTCCACCTGGTCCTGCCCGTTCAAGATGGCGTGTTGCGGCTGGGCCACGGTGCCGAGTTTTTCATACTTCACCTCGTCAATCCAGAAGGTGTAACCTCTGTCGTTTTCCGGGCCTTCGGAATAAAAAAACATGCCGCGTTCGACCTTCAGTTTGGATGGATCGGGCAGTGGAATGATGTACTTCTGCCAGTTGGTTGTCACAGGCACACCCGAAATCGAAGCCTGGTATTTATTCGCCCCAAGATCGTTCCCGAAGCCAAGGACATCAATGTTGGCAGGCTGGGAGGCCTTCATCCAGAAAGTCAGGGCATTGTACCCCGACAAGTCCCGCCCGACACCGGTAAAGAAAGTGCCGCCGGCATAGGCGCCCCGAGGGTCGCCAGCATCGGGCACCTCAAAGCGCATGGAGGCAGTGGATACATCATTGTAGGTCACCGAGTTGTCCACATTGAATGCCGTAGGCACAGAGCTTGCAAAGGCGGCATAGTTCAGGCCGGAACTGAAGGTGTTGATGAATACTTCGGGATTCGTGGAGTAGGTAACCGGCTCCAATTCATTGAGGTCGCGTTCACAGCCCGACAGCAGGGCGGCGAAAATTCCGACGGGTGCAAATTTTATCAAGCGGGTGAGTAACGTAGTGCTCATATCGTCACAAGTGTTTTATTTGCCAATATTGATGAACAGATAGGTGCGGATTTCCCACTCATTGCCGTTGTCGAATCCGACAGCGTTGGGATCAGGCACCGGGTTTCCGGCACCGTTTACGGTTTGTACAGGGGAGTAGCGCGGCGAGTAACGGTCGAGTGTACGGTAAGTGCCGCGCACGCCGAACCGGGTATCCGGCATATTGAACCAGTCTGGTTTGCCCAGGGAGATGGACACATCTGCCATCAACTGGAGCGGAAAGGTGAGGTTGAAATCGCGGTGATAGTCATAGGGGCCCCAATCGTTGATTCGGACAAACGAGGTCAGTTTCAGGGTTTTGTGTATCACGCGCAAATCCAGGCCATACCGGCTGATGGTGCGTTTGTCGCTGCCATTGGCTTGCGCATCGCCGGCATACAGGTTGGCAATCAAGCCGAATTCGCTGCTGATTTTGGACACCAGTCGGGTGTTTACTTCCCATAAATCCTGTGCCGGAGCGGCACCCGGGAAAGCGAATGTGGTACGCCCGTCGGGGAAAATACCGATGGCAGCGTCCTGCGTGGTGGGCAAGTGGCGATACACCACACCGGCACTCAGGGCGAATTTGGCATCTTCGCTGCGGTCGCTGTCCCAGTTGTACATCCAGGAGCCGGGCGTGGGATCGAAGGTAAAGAGTAATTCGCCGGCTACCTGTTCCCGGTTGCCCCGCACCACAAACGGGTCATCGATGATATTTCGGGGCCGCCCGGGAGCGAATACATCAGCCGGAATGGGGCCTTCGATTGGTTTTTGCCACAGGAAGTTGGGGGCAATCTGGAGGTTGCCCAGCGCGTAAGTGAAACCAGAGAGGAAGTTGAACTGGTTTCCGCTGCCACTGTCCTTCAGTCGCCAGCCGGTGAATGTCAGGGTGTTGTCGGCACCGCCGTTGGCCACCAAGCCCATGGCGGCCGACTGGGCATACCAGTTGAAACGGCCACCTTTGTAGGTCAGTTTGATTTTTCCACCAAAGTTGTCTTCCACTCTGATCCGATCCTTGTAGGCCGTGTACTGCCCGGGTTCGCCCCGTACCACCTGAAATTCCCGGCCCTGCAGCGGCTGCCCGCCCCAAAGGCCACCGGCTTCCACACCCAATTTGCCAAACTCCCGCTGGATATGCAAGCCCAGGCGCCGGGTTTTGGGTTGTGGTATGGCGAAGGAACTTTCGGTGAGGCCCAGTTGGTCCAGGTCTTCGTGAAAGACAGCAGCAACGTTGAATTTGCCAACCGTTTTTTGATATTTCAGCAACATTGCCGGGTTGGCACCCCACCAGAGTTGCGGGCCAAAAGCGATTTTTAGGCCCTTCAATGCTTTTTTGCCCGCTACTTCGAAACCGAAAGGGGCAATACCGTTGTACAGGTCAATCTGGGGGCCGTAGTTGGCTTCCGGGTAAAGGCCGAAAAAATCGCCCTCGTAGCCCCAGTGGTAGT
>JBJXEZ010000174.1:0-12767 GCA_046153695.1 Saprospiraceae bacterium | reverse complement strand
CAAATCTAACGCAACAATTTCGAACCGGAAGTAATGTGTTTTTGAATATGTATGGAAAGCACATCAAGTCGCTTCAAGCAACCCGACAGGAAAATTCGGAAAACTGTTTCAGGCATATCACCTTGCTGCGTTCGCCCGCCGATATGTGGGCAAAGCGTACTTTGAAGGAAAAAAAGTCCTGTACATCAATCCGGGTTTTAGTTCCTGATGTTCAGGTTGGCGCCTCCGGCATTCCGTTTTTTATACATTTGTCTCCAACAAAGTGGCAAACCCGCTACCTTCGTAAAAAAAGCAACTATTTTCTTCTACTTGTCCGATTTAAGGCATCGCGCCCGGTTTTGTCATTCCCAAAGAATCCGTCCACCTCACGGCGGGCTTGGCACCGAGAAAGACCCACCGTGACGTGGACAGATTTTTTCAAAATGACAAAGTAGAATTACTCGTACTTCAAATGAGCAATTCCAACACGCCCGACAATCTTTTCGCTCTTCTCTGGCACTCTTTTCGGCTCGACAAATGGTACGGGAAAGCCATTTTTCTTCCACTTGCATTGCTGGGCCTGGCCTTGTATTTTAAACTCATACCATTCCCCAATGCTGGAACAGAGGTATGTGGTGGCAGAGCGACCATCGTCGGCACTTTGCTCCTTGAAAAAACGCGCACCCCACTTGCCGGTGTGACCGCCCATTTTGCCACCTTCGCTAAAGATGAAACCGATGCGCACGGGACGTTCAGCGTGGAAGGTGTTGAGTTGCCGGAAAGTAAAATCGTCACCCTGCGCGTAGAGTTTCCAGGCGGAAAACAATTAGAAGTCGAGGGCATGGACCTGCGAAACACGGTGAAATACCCCATTAGGGACTGTAAAATTGACTTGGGGCAAATCCTTGTTTCCCCTGAAAATGCCAAGCACAGCAATGCGACGCCCGCTGCGCCAACAGAGTCTTTGAGTAGAAAACCCGATGCGGGCAACGGACAATCAATGCCTCCTTCCTCATCTGCTCACGCGCTTTTCAATGCAGAAAAACCGCCGGCGATTGCGCTTTTGGCCGCCGGGCAACCCGACGGCCTGTCACTTTCAACCCTGAAAAACAACCTTGTGGAACAATGGCAAGCGGAGGGCATCGCCGTTTCCATTTCCCTGCTTCGGCCTGATTTCTATGCCCGCTTGGGCCACCACCTCGAAAACGAAGATTTGGCCGCGCTGAAAGCATCCGGCCTTGATGGTCGGGCCGCGTGCCTGTGTTTTTTGAAAATTGGGAACATCCGCACGGGAAGCGAAAGCCTCGAAACAGGCGGCGAGGCGCCGGGTTTTCAAAAGGCTGGTGGCGATTTGGAAGTGAAGTTTTTCGCCCTCCGGGCCAATATCGCCCGTTCCTTCACGATCTCGGAAACAGGAGCAGGCGGCAATCGTGCCCGTGCGCTCGAAAGCCTGAACAGCAAGTTCGTCACACAATTTTTCAACCATAAACTTCCCCTCGCTTTATGCAAAAATTGACCATCCTCCTGTTTACCCTCTGGGCTTTTTGCCCCAAAGCCCTCCACGCTCAAGATGCGCTCTACAAGGAAATCACCGTCATCATCAACGATTTGGTGGCAAAAATGAACACCAAGACCGGCATCAAAAACGTCGCTATCTCGGATTTTACAAAACTTGATGGCACACCGACCGAACTCGGCAAATACCTCGCCGAGCAATTCTCGGATGCCATGGTGAACTCCACCGCCAACTTTTCCATCGTTGATCGCGCCCGCCTCAACTTCCTGCTCAAAGAAGCCGGGCTGGATGCTAAAGGTCTGCTTGACCCCAATTCGGCAGCCAAACTCGGCAAAATGAAAGGCATTGATGCCATCGTCATCGGTACCCTGACCGCCGAGGGCGAAAATCTGCGTGTGAACGTAAAAGCCATAAACCTCGAATCGGCGGTAATCCTTGCCTCTTCCTATGGCTACATCCGGCGCACACCGGCCATCATTGCTTTGGAAGAAAAAGGCCTGGGAGACACCCCGGCCCCGACACCCGGAAAAACAACCCCGGAGACAAAACCTCCGGTGAAGCAGCCTCCTGTGCTGCCAGTTCAAGCGACTTTTGAAAAAGACCCGCTGCTGTTCGAGTGCTTGGAGTGCAAGCAGTCGGGTACTTCGGTTACTTGTAAGGTGAGGATTATGAGTAAAGGGAAGGATTATCAAATCTATGTGAATGCCAACGAGAGGAGTAAAATCATTGATGAGGAAGGTAATGATTTTTTCATGTCTAATGTCCGTTTGGCAAACGTTTCAGGCAGTGACCAGCAGAAAAAGGATTTGGTGGCCGATGTCCCTGTTACCTCTGAATTTACCTTTTCCGAAGTTGAGCAACATATCAATTCGATTACAAAAATGGTAGTTTCTGCATGGGGCACACCTTACGGAGATGTCTATATCACCCTAAAAAACATCCCCGTCAAACACTAACCCCCAGCGCAAGGCTTGCGGTATTTACACGATCGCCCCCCGGAAAAAGGTCTCCGGGGGGCGATTGTGTTGGGCGGCGTCCATCCAGTATGCCGCCCTTGATTGTATCAGAGTATCACCCGGGATACTCCGCAGGCGGATGCAACCCGGCGCTTCGCAGCAATTGGCGCAGGTTGATATTTCCCGGGCGGTTCACTTGCAAAAGATCAACTGTAGCCCGGCCGGTTGGCGTGGTTCCGAGGATGAGCGTTTCGTCCTCATTCCATTGGAAATGCTCGTGCCAGTTGTCCAAACGCGGATGGTAGAGGCGAGCGGATTGATTCGTCAGCGGATCAAGGTGATGCGTTTTGGCCTGTTTATGTCCATTGCAACCACCATCTGCCAAGGCGAGGTTGTCCGGCTCTGAACTGCCGCCGAGCGCAAGCGGAACAATATGGTCGAACGGGAAGGTATCCGGGGAAAAGTTAGAGGGAATCAGGCAATATTCGCAGTAGCCTCGCGCACGGGTACGAACCAATTTTTGGACCTTGAGCGGAATACTCGCCTTAGCCATGCCCCACCGGTTGAAGCCCCAAATCCAGCAGCAGTTGGTTCAGCGGTATATTTTTCAACTGCGCCAGTTCGATGAGCAATTGCACGCGCTCGTTGCGGAGCGCTTCTTCTTCCTCCGTCAACTCAAGAAAACGTCGGTGTTCGGATTCGCTGATGGTGTCGTCTTCCAGTTTTTGTACCAACTGCAGGTACAACACGCGCTTTTCCTGAGGTAGCACGGTCTGATTGATCAGTCGGAGTAATTCGCGTTGCCGAAACGTATTGTCTGTGGTTTTTTTTTGAAAAATCACACGGTTCAGTTCCCGCACGAAATCTTCCAGTTCCTGAACGCCCAAGTCAGAGGCCTTGGAAAGGGCTTCCTTCACATCGAATACGGACTGCGTTTGTGCTTTTGACATGACCTGCCTGATTGGAATTTTCTGAATCGCAGACAAAGATAGTTTTTTCACGCCAGTCTGGTGTTTTCTCACACCTCCAACTTCTTCGTCACCACCTCCTTTCCTTCCACCACCGTCTTCCGCCCGAACACCAGCCCTCCCCCATCCGCGTCAATGAGCACGGTGTCGCCCTTGACGTAATTGCCGGCGAGTACGTGTTTGGCGAGTTCGTTCACGAGTTCGCGCTGGAGGGTGCGTTTGAGCGGGCGGGCGCCGTACTGAGGGTCGAAACCCTGCTCCACGAGCCATTTGCCGGCGGGGGCGGTCAGTTCGGCCTGAAGTTCCTGGTGGGCCAGCATGTCGCGGATATCGGCCATGAGGATGTTCAGGATGGCCGACATCTGGCCTTTCAGCAGCGGGTGGAACACGATCACTTCGTCAATACGGTTCAGAAACTCGGGGCGCAGGCTTTGTTTCAGCGCGTCCATCACCTCGGATTTGGCCGTATCGAACACCTCGTGCTTGCGCTTGTCGGGCATGGCCTCGTAGTCCTCGAATACTTCCTGGATACGATCGCCAGCGAGGTTGGAGGTCATGATGATGATGGTGTTTTTGAAATTGGCGGTACGGCCCTTATTGTCGGTCAGGCGGCCGTCGTCGAGCATTTGGAGCAAGATGTTGAACACATCCGGGTGCGCCTTTTCGATTTCATCAAGCAGCACGATAGCGTATGGGCGGCGGCGCACCGCTTCCGTCAGTTGGCCACCCTCGTCGTAGCCGACGTAGCCAGGAGGCGCGCCAACGAGGCGCGATACGCTGTGGCGCTCCTGATACTCACTCATGTCTATGCGCGTGATGGCCTTTTCGTCGTCGAACAGAACATCGGCCAGGGCTTTGGCTAATTCGGTTTTGCCTACGCCTGTTGGGCCACAGAAGATGAACGACCCGATGGGTTTGTCGGGATCGCTCAGCCCGGCGCGGCTTCGGCGGATGGCATCAGACACGGCCACAATGGCTTCGTCCTGCCCGATGACGCGTTTGTGCAAATCGGTTTCGAGGTGCAACAGGCGTTCTTTTTCGCCCTTCAGCATTTTGGTCAAAGGAATGCCGGTCCAGCGGGCCACGACCTCGGCAATGTCGTTGGCAGTGACCGTCTGGGTAGTCATGCGGTTTTCGGGGGCCAGCTCAGCGAGTTTGTCCTCGGCGGCGCTCAGCATGGCCTCTTGGGCCGGTATGTCGTTGAACTTCAGTTTGGACGCCGCCTCGAAGTTGCCTTCGCGTTCGGCGCGCTGGTACTGGAGTTGCAGGTCTTCGATTTTTTGCTTGCAGGTCTGGATGGCCTCCACGATTTCTTTTTCCGACTGCCATTTGCCGCGCAGGGCATCCAGTTTTTCGCGCAGGTCCTCAATCTGCTTGTTCATAGCGTCGAGCTTGCGCTCGTCCTTTTCGCGTTTGATGGCCTCGCGTTCGATCTCGAGTTGGCGTAGTTTGCGATCCAGTTCGTCCACCTCTTCTGGCACGGAATCCAGTTCAAGGCGCAGTTTGGCGGCAGCCTCGTCAATGAGGTCAATAGCCTTGTCGGGCAGTTTGCGCTCGCTGATGTAGCGGTGCGAGAGCTCGGCAGCGGATACAACGGCCTCGTCCAGGATTTGCACTTTGTGGTAGTTCTCGTATTTCTCGCGCAGGCCGCGCAGGATTGAAATAGTATCCTCCATACTCGGCTCGTCCACGTACACGGACTGGAAGCGGCGTTCCAGCGCCTTGTCGCTTTCGAAGTATTTCTGGTATTCGTCGAGCGTGGTGGCACCGATGGTGCGCAACTCGCCGCGAGCGAGAGCGGGTTTCAGGATATTGGCGGCATCCATGGCGCCCTGACCGCCGCCAGCGCCCACAAGGGTGTGGATTTCATCAATGAACAGGATGACCTGCTCCTCGCTGTCCACGACTTCTTTGATGACAGCCTTGAGGCGTTCCTCGAATTCGCCCTTGTACTTGGCGCCGGCGATGAGTGCCGACAGGTCGAGGGAGAATATTTTTTTGGATTGCAGGTTTTCCGGAACATCATGGCGCATGATACGCCAGGCGATGCCTTCCACAATGGCGGTTTTACCCACACCCGGGTCGCCGATAATGACCGGGTTGTTTTTCTTGCGCCGGCTGAGTATGTGCAGCACACGGCGGATTTCCTCGTCGCGCCCGATAACGGGGTCAAGTTTGCCCGCCTCGGCCAGTTCGGTCAGGTTGATGGCGTATTTCTGGAGGGCGTTGTAGGTGTGTTCGGTGCTTTGCTCGGTCACTTTACGGCCTTTCCGCAATTCCTTGACCGCAGTGGCAAGGGCATCTACTGTAGCGCCGTTTTCGCGAAGGAGGCGAGCGGTTTTGTCGGTGCCTTTGGCAATGCCGAGCAGGAGCAGTTCGAGCGATATGTATTCGTCGCCGTATTCCTTGAGCAGGGTTTTGGCGGCCGCGACGGCCTTGTTGGCCTCGTTAGTCAGGTATTGTTTGTCGGAACCGGCTACTTTGGGGGTCTCCCAAACAAGCTTGTCCAATGCCTGCTCGAACGTGGGCATATTGACTCCGGTTTTTTTGAGCAAAAAGTCGGTAGCGGAATCATCCACCGCGAGCATACCTTTGAGCAAATGGGCGGTATCCACGTTTTGCTGCTCATAACCGGCCGCAATCTGTTGGGCCTGGAGGATAGCTTCCTGAGCTTTGATGGTGAAATTGTCGTACGTCATAGGGGAATGTGAGTGGTTGCTTTCGCGTTGGTCAGCAAATTTGTTTCCAACACGGGGGACGCAGCGGGAAGGTGCAAAAATGGCAGTAGTTGCTTCGAAATGCTGCCGAAATGGCAATTTTTCAAAACAACTACTGCTGAAATGGCTGACAAAACCAACCCGGGTCAAGATTGCCGGGGCCAATTTTCTTGCATGAAACCTGAAAAGCCCGAATCAATAGGTCGCCTTCAGATGCAGGTTCAGCCGCACGGGTGTTTCGTCAGTGGTCGTGCTACGCAGGCGCAGGGCCAGGTCGATGCTGAAACGGTCCTGCGTCATGATTTTTTTGGCGCTAGCCAGAGACGGGATAAGGTCGAGTGTGTTGCTCGGGTCAATTGGCGTAGGGAACCGATAGGCCATTTCCACAAAACCGGTCGGGTCGCTTTCCTGGTACACCCGCAGCGAAGCCTCTTCTACAACGGAGAAGTTTGCATCGCCGAAAATACCAGCCAAGGATGCCTGAACAGGTAGAATCGCCACGATATCCTCGGCGGTTTTGCCCGATTGACTCAACAGCGCCTGATAGCGTGTACTGATGTTTTTTAAATAAAAATGGTGCGTCACGAACGGCCCTATGCCCGCAGGGATGAAAAACTCCTGCTGGTACACCATGTCGAAGCCCGGCGAAACGTCGTCTTTTTTGCAGCCGACAAAACCGAGTAGAAAAATGGCCAAAAAGCCGTAAAACGTAAAACGTGTGTGCATCTTTGAGAACAAACTGGTACACAGGGCATGACGCGGCATGCCCAATTCTGGTTGCACCAAGCCCGCACTCAAAACTCAATCCAATACCCGCCGATACCAGGACGCACCGGATACAGTCCAGCAGGAATAATGCCACCCGCTAAATCGGGTAAGCCCGCCTGTAGAAAGTTGGGAAGTATATACGGTACAGGTACAGGGAAAACCCTTCGGCTAAAAAAAGCCCGTTCTGTGCAGGGCAGCATACCTGATTTTGGGAAAAAGGCACGCAAGCGCCCGTTGGTGCCGGCGCTGAGTTCGGCCTCAGCCACAGGGCAACGCCGCGGCTTGGCGCGCCGTTGGGCAAACTGCTTGCAGTGGGTGGTTGTGATGCGACAGATGCCGATGCTCAGGCAGCTGCCGTCAACTTGAAGGACACCAAATTCGACGTTGGTGTGCAGGAACGGAAGGTCGGTGGCGGCTCGCTCCAAACCATGGAGCGGCTGAACGCCAATTGCGTAATCGGTCATGATGATGTGCGTGTTGCCGTTTTGTGTTGATACTCGAACTGGACGAGTCCGTCGCCCCGGTCGGCAGGATGCAACGCTTCGGATTAAATGTTTGCTCAAGCAACTGACCGTTTTTTCCAAAAACTGTGCCGCTCCAATAGAAAACAAACAATTACCACAAATGGGGTGCAAAAAAAAGCAAGTAGCCGACAACCCAAGGCTGTATTTGTCAAAAAGCCGTTTCTTGCCCGCGTTTTCAGGCCCAACCTCCCAACCCAAAATTCTCCAGTCAGAAACCTTCAAATCTTCAAACTCATGCTCGACATTTCTTCTGCCAACCTCCGCCGCCTTGCCATCGTCTGGGTGGGTAACAAAGCCCGTTATGAGGGGGTCAATATTCCCAAACAGACCCTCGTGCCCGTACACGATGTGGCGCACGAACTGCTCGTTAGCTCGTTTCTCAAGCCGTTCGAAAAAACCGCCGAGTTTTTCTACTTCTTCCACGAGGAAGACGTGAGCAACCACCTCGCCTACCAGAGCTGCCTCGGCGTATTTCAAGACCCCGAAACCCTGCCTGAAGAGGCTGCACGGCTGGCCGGACTGTTGTATGAGCACTGTGAAAACCCCAAGGTGCAGGGCGGCGAGTTCCTCGTCGCCTACTTCGATGACCTACTGCTGGCCGACGAGCCGGTCAGTGCCATTGGGCTGTGGAAAATTCAGACCAAAGACCCGTACCTCAAAGTGGAGCGCACCGCCGAAACGTACGCCCTCAACGTGCTGGAGGGCATACCCACCGGAAAGTTAGAGACTGCCGCCCTCATTTTCAACCTCGATGAAGCGGAAGGTTACCGTGTTTGTGCCGTAGACACCGTAACCAAAAAAGACGAGCGCTCCTTCTGGAAGGACGAGTTCTTGCGCCTGCGACCCATAGAGGACAACTATTTCAATACCCGCCACTACATCAGCCTGTCCAGCGAGTTTATCCACGAAAAACTACCGCACAAATTTGGCCTCGACCGCACCGACCAGTTGGACGCCCTGTACCGTTCTGGCCTGTATTTCAAAGAAAACGAACATTTCGAGGTAGAGGATTTCGCCAAAACGCTTTTCCCGGAAGCAGAGCAACAGGAGGCGTTTAAAGAATACCGAGACGAATACGCACGCGCCTACGCCGTGCCTCTGGAGGACAAGTTCGACATTAGCCAGCCTGCCGTGAAAAAAGAGTTTCGCGTGCTCAAGAGCGTTATCAAGTTGGACAAGAATTTCCACATCTACGTCCACGGCCGCCGAGACCTGATCGAGCGCGGCTACGACGATGACAAGGGTAAAAAATATTACAAGGTATTCTTCGACGACGAGGATTGAAGATCCGGGTGCGGGACACAAGCGCAGGAAAGAGTACCCATTTGTGTACGGCATTGCGTGGTGCTGGACAAAAAAATGCAACCACCCGATAAACAGGTGGTTGCATTTGACATTTGTCGGGATGACTGGATTCGAACCAGCGACCTCGTCGTCCCGAACGACGCGCGCTACCGAGCTGCGCTACATCCCGCCTTAAAATCTTGGGTTTTGAGCTAACTCAAAACTGCCAGGAGCCGAACAAGGGATTTGAACCCTCGACCTGCTGATTACGAATCAGCTGCTCTACCGCTGAGCTAATCCGGCTTGTTTGATCGCGCGGAGAAAGACAATTTTTGTACCAAGTCCTGTTCCTTGCGGCTTTTCGTCAAAAGCGGCGGCAAAGATATGCGGACACTTGGAAAATGAACAAAAATTGAACAGGTGTTTTTTTTGAAAAAACGATTGGGAACGCGGACGAAATAAAGTGGCTCCCCAAAATGGGTACTTTATTTCGTACGCGTTCCTTGGCGCTTCGGCTTCCACCAAAAAGCGCCAATCGTTCCAGATACCCTCGAAACTCAAAACTGCTTATCCCACCACTGTTTCACTTGCCAGCCCTTGAGGTACATCACGGGCAGGATGATGAGCGTGATGAATGTAGCAAAGCCGAGGCCGAACACGATGGTCCACGACAGTGGCCCCCAGAATGCCACGGAGTCGCCGCCGAAGAAAATCTTGGGATCGCCGGTCGAGAGCAGGCTTTCAAAGTCAATATTGAAACCCACCGCCAGCGGAATAAGGCCAATGATGGTAGCCGTGGCGGTTAGCAGCACCGGGGTCATTCGGATTCGGCCCGCCTCGATGACGGCCTCGCGCACGGGAGCGCCCTTGGCCCGTAAGTGGTCGGTAAATTCCACGAGCAGGATACCATTTCGCACTACGATGCCCGCCAGAGCCACGATGCCCACGCCCATCATAATCACGGAGAAGTCCATGTTGAACAACGCCATGCCCAGAAGCACACCGATAATGGAGAAAGCCACCTCGGTCAGGATAATGAGCGTTTTGCCGAAGGAGTTGAACTGCGTGACAAGAATGATCAAAATGATGAACAGCGATATGATGAGCGAGTTGCCGAGGAAGTTCATGGCATCCATCATTTCAGCATCTTCGCCAGCGAAGTTGACGGTCACTCCCTCCTGTTCGGGCAGGGCGAGCAGCGCTGCTTTCACGGCGTTCACCACTTGTGTCTGCTTGGGTTGATACTGGGCAGTAATATTGGAGGAAAGGGTAACCATGCGCTGTTGATCCTTGCGGCGGATGCCAGCGAATGTGTTGCGGTAGGTCACATCGGCCAGTGCTGACATCGGCACTGAGCGCAGCACGCCGCCCATATTCATGTCGCGGAAGGTGATGTTCAGGTTTTCAACGCCGTTGATGTTTTCGCGCTGGTCGCGTTGCAAACGGATGTTAATAGGCAGTTCTTCCTCGCCGTCGCGGAACTTGCTGGCCTCCTTCCCGAGAATGGCCGTTCGGAACTCACCGCCGATTTGGGCGGTGCTGATGCCCTCGCGGTTGGCGCGTTCACGGTCAATCTGGATGTTGATTTCCGGCTTGGAAAGAATGAGGTCGCTGCGCAGCTCTTCCACACCTGGTATGGCCAGCGAGTCGAGGTAGCGCTTCACGGCGATGGACACCCTGCTGAGCTGGTTGAAATCATCACCGCGGATTTCCACGGAAACAGGTTTGGGCGTAGGCGGGCCGCCTTGCTCTTGGGCTACGGTGATTTCGGCACCAGGGATGATGCCCTTGGTGGCCTCCTGGATTTTGTCCATATACGCTTTGGTGCTCACGCCGCCGCGTTTCCCGAACTCAACGAAGGCCACGCCAACCTTGCCCTTGTTGGACGTGGCCGAGCGGTCAAACTGGTCTTCCGAAGCATTTAGCGCCACGTTGGAAATGACCGACTCGACTATTGGGTTTTTGGGGCCGAGTACTTCCACCACTTTGTTTTCCACCACGCGTGTCAGCGAATCGGTGACATTCACGTCGGTGCCAGCGGGCATATTCAGGTACACAAAAATGAAGTTCGGGTCAGCACTGGGGAACAGCACAATATTCGCTTCCCGCGAAGCCGTGATACCGCAGGAGCCAATAAGCAGTACGAACATGCCCACGATCATTGTCCAGGGGCGACCCAACGCTAATTCGAGGAAACGCGCATACAAGTTCTGCACCGCTGGCCAAGCCTTCGTTTGAAAGCCCTCTACCAGCCCGCTCAAAACATATTTATACAAAACGACAAGCAGGGCAAGCACGACAAGCAGGTTGCCCGCAAACCAGTTGCTGTTGGCGTAAAAATAAAGCAGCGCCAAACCGTACAGCACATAACCGGCGATGGTGCGGCGGCGGGCTTTTATCGGGTCAACTTTTATCGTCTCGTCACCTTTGCGGCGCATAAACCACACGGCAAATACCGGGTTGATGATGTACGCCACCACTAATGAAGCCGTGAGCGTGATGATAATCGTGACGGGCAAAAAGTGCATGAACTTGCCGAAAATACCACCCCAGAACACGAGCGGAAAAAACGGGGCCAGCGTGGTGGCCGTGCCCGACAGCACCGGCAAGAACACCTCTGCAGCGGCTTTTTTGGCCGTGGCGACGATGCCCATTTTTTCCTCAGTGTAAATCCGGTGCGTGTTTTCGATGACCACGATAGCATCGTCTACCACGATACCCAAGCCGAGCAGGAAAGCAAACAACACGATCATGTTCAGCGTAAACCCAACCGTAGGCAACAACATGAACGCGATGCACATGGACAGGGGCACCGACATGGCCACGAAAAAGGCGTTGGTGCCGCCCATGAAAAACATAAGGATGATTGTGACGAGGATGAACCCGATGATAATTGTGTTGATCAGGTCGTGCAGGGTGACGCGGGTTGCGTTGCTCTGGTCGCCGGTGATAACCACGTCGAGGTTGGGCGGAAACTTGGAAGCCTTCATTTCGGCCACGACTTCCTTGATCTTGTCAGAAGCGTTGATGAGGTTTTCCCCTGTGCGCTTGATGACGTTGAGCGCAATGACATTTTTGCCGTTCAGGCGACTGAAACTCTCCTGTTCGGCGTAACCCATTTTCACTTCGGCAACGTCTTTGAGATAGAGTAACGCCCCCGATTGTGAGGCTACGATGATGTTTTTGATTTGCTCTACGTCTTTGAAATCGCCGCGAATAGAGATGGAGCGCGTCATGCCACCAATGTCCACGTTGCCCGCGGAAATGGTCAGGTTCTCGAAGGCTACAGCGTTTTCGATGTCGCGGAAAGTCAATTGGGCAGCGGCCATTTTGTACTTGTCCACGTTGATTTGCACCTCCTTGTCAAGGGCGCCCACCAGGTCAACACGGGTTATTTCCCGCATCTCTTCAATCCGGTCTTTGAGGTCTTCGGCGTAGTCCTTGAGTTTGTCCAAACTGAAGTCGCCGGAGATATTGACCGCCATAATCGGGATTTCCGAGAAATCGAAATCCGTCACTTGCGGGTCGTCGAGCAGGTCGCGAGGCAGGTCGCGCTTGGCCTTGTCCACAGCATCCTTCACCTTGTCCTTGCACAGGATAACGTTGAGGTCGGTGTTGAACTCGACGATGATACTGGAAAAGTCCTGCACCGACGAAGAGGTCACTTTTTTCACCCCTGCGATACCCTTGAGCTGCTTTTCAATTGGCTTGGTAACAAGCTGCTCCATGTCAGTCGGCGAGGCTCCGGGGTAGATTGTGGAGACGAAAATAGTGGGCACCACCACATCAGGGAACTGCTCCTTGGGAAGCGAGTTATACGACATGATGCCGGCGAGCGTGATGAGCACAGTGATGATGAAAATGCTCGTCCGGTTATCTATGGACCAAGAGGTGGGTTTGAATTCTTTCATTTTAGTGCGTATTATTTTGTTGGACGTTGGCGCAATCGGGACTTTATTTTTTTTCGAAAATGAGATGCCGTGTTTTTAGTACCGATGAAATAATAACCTCACGATTTGGAAGGGCTATTTGGGCGGCATTCTGCGTTGCTCGTC
>JBJXEZ010000136.1:0-8621 GCA_046153695.1 Saprospiraceae bacterium | reverse complement strand
TACTGGCATTTCGAGGTCAATCACGCGGATGATCTGTTTGTATGTGTAACCGTTCACGGTTGCCGACCAATAGGTATTGAAGTTGGTGGGTTGCGGGCTGTTGGGGGCGATTTTAGAAACTGTTGGTGCCCAAGGCCCCGTTGTCCCTGCTTCCGATACCACTGGTCCGGGCAGGTTTTCGGCGTGTGTAGGCACGGCATTCGGATTGGGATTGGGCACTGCCACAAAAGACATTGTAGAGTCGAAGGCGCAACCGTTGTACACTTTCCAGGTACGTTCGATTCGGATGCATGCATCGGGTGCGCCATATTGGGCTGTTTCCGTAAACGATACGGTCATTTTTTCGCACTTGTCTCCGAAAAATACCGGCTGACCATAGCTGTTTCCGGCCGTGTCGCATTGCACGACGGACAGATCATCGGGAAAACGGACGTAGTAGTGTTGCGCGTTTTGGACTACGATTTTATGGGCGCAATGTGCGCTTGTTCCTGCAGCGTCGAAAACCCGAAACGTACGTGTGATCGTGCCCCGTTGGCAAACGGTATCGAACTGGATGTAATTCGTCAGTACTGCCACCGAATCCACTACGCAGGTGATGCTTGCTGTTCCGTAAGCGACCAGTGTAGGATCGAACGAATCGCAAGTGGTCACGGTGTCGGGCGGGGCCGTACAGCGCGGATTATTGATATCCAGCACCAGCACAGGTGCTGTGCATTCGCTATATCGGCCCATGGCCAAGCTGTCGGGTACAGAACCTGGCTCCATTGGCACATCGTAGACACGCAGCTGAACCAATATCGTATCGCCCCTATCGGCGCAACACAAGTTGATAAAATCACCAAGCGCATTTCCGAGGGTATCGCAAGTGCCAGCCTCGATGCGCCGTACTTTGAAGGTTATCTGGGCACATTCATCCGTCGAACCTTCGTCGAACAAGCCCGCTGGCAGGGTGGCCAGACCGAGATCGTCGAGAAAGGCGGTGAGAAACGTATCGCAACGCGCCTCCGGAGGCGCACTATCCTGCACGATCAGGTTGATTTCGCAGGTGCCGGTGTTGCCGCAGGCATCGCTGGCTACCAAAAAAATACTGATGTTTCCGGCCGGAAAATCGGGCGCTTGACCGAACACGGCCAGCGTGTCCGGGTTTGAAAAGTTGTTCCCGGGAAAATCACTCAGCACAGCCACTAAGCTGTCCTCGTGGCCATTCATGGTCCAATAGGCTGCTGTACTCAATACTTGCGAACACGCATCGGCAACTAAAATATCTGGCAGATCAACGGAGCCTTCGCAGCCTGGGCCATTAATTACTACTACGGAGTCAAGCGGGCACAACAGGGTCGGTTCTGTGTCCTCCAGCACTTCCACAATTTGCTCGCCTATGGACGGGATGGCCACTGAATCAGGCAAGCAACCGTTCGTGATACGCCAAAGACGGTTGATGAGGCGGTTGGCACCGCAATAGATCTGATCGCTTTCCGTGTACCTGACTGCGATACCGCACGCCGTGGTATCCGTAACCGGGTATTGCCGTCCGTTCAGATCAATAAACGGCCAGCCCGTCACGCCCGGAAGCGGTGGGGGCGAGCAGCCCCAGGTGCCATCCAGCGGAAACGACACAGCATCTGCCGAGCGCTCGCGCACAATGGTTTGCACGCACGTGCTCACATTGTTGGAGGCATCCAATGCCGTCCAGAAGCGCGTGATGACGCCCGCTTTATCGATGGAATCACAAGGATAGTCCGTCCGAACGTCCACAAAATTCAGGTCAATATCATTGGCGCAGTTTTCCGAAAACTGGGGCAGGGCTTCCCAAACGAACAGGCTGTCGCTCAAAAAATATGGATTGAGGTGTTCGGGCGGCAACACGCACGGCACCAGCACTTCGGGGCAAATTAGTACGGGTGGCAGGCTGTCCAAAACACGCACAGCACCAGTGCAGGTTCTGCTGCCGAGCAGGTCAGTCACCCGGTAGGCGTATGTTTTTCCGAGGTCGGTTTCTTCAAAAAAAGCGGCGCTCCAGGGGCCGTTTCCGTAGGGCACTTCTTTGTCGGCCTCCACGAGCAAATTCAGGGAACAGCCGAATGCACCGATCAGCAGCTCGGACGGCTGGGGCACCACGAGGCAAAATTCCCCCAGATAAGCCTTAAACGTATCGCGGCACATCAAGGCCGACGAATCCGTCAGAACCAGAATCGTAAACGAGCAATCCGCTGTGTTGCCTACCGAATCGGAGGCCACAAAGACATTCATCGTGGCTCCCGTTGGAAACGGCTCGCCAGAGGCAAGGCCCGACCACTGTGTCGGCACGATGGCCACGGTGTCGTCAAAGGCAGTCACGACGTATGTCACCACCGTATCGCAGGCGCCCGAAGGCAAGAGGATCGTATCGTTTGGCGGACAATTGATGAGGGGTGGTACGGTGTCAGTGAGCACGACGGAGGGAACAATAGGCGGTATTATGCGGTGCGAGGCAAGCGCACTCCCGTTGGCAACAACGGCTAGACAGATAAAAAAGGCGAAGGCGATAAATCGGTTCATAGTAAAAGGAATTGGTGATCGGCGGCCTGTCAGGCTATGCGAAAACTGGGCCATATTTGAGCAAATGTGGCGTGACGCGCCAACCTCACGATTTATGATGGTGCTCTAAATCGTCCAAGTCCTTAAATCGGCCACGGGCTTGCTTATTCTTCCAGAAGTCTCGAAGAGAAATGAAATTGATCCGAAGTCCTTCAATCTCGATAACTTTCGGGACAGCATAGCATGCTTGAAATTCAACGCCTTCAATGGAAGTAATAACCTCAAATCCGATGTGTACCTGACGTGCCTTTTTAAGGCCATTTCATAGTACCGACCAGCAGATAGTCTTGTTCCAATGTGCCAACAAGGACTATGCTGCGATCCTGTTTTGTCAAATAGTATTGAATGGCTGCAAAAGTAAAGATTATCGGTACAGTTCCAGCACCACCGGCGAGTTGGCCTCCACGCGTATTTTTGTCAAATCCTTATAAAGCAAACCGTAAACCACATCCTTTCCAAAGGCACTCCCCTGCATCCGCTCAGCAAAGCGCTTGGTGTCCACCGTCCGTTCGGCATTGGCTGTGTTGATGAGCACCATGATCGTTTTGGCTTTATCGTGGCGAAAGTAAACGTACACACCGTCTTCGGGCACAAACTGCGTCAGTTGGCCGAAATGCAGGGTCGTGTTGAGGTTACGGTAGCGCAGGAATGCTTGCACATATTCAAATGCAGCGTTTTCTAAAGGAGTACGGCCAGTGGCGGTAAATTTGTTCGCCGGGTCGCCCGGCCAGCCGCCCGGAAAGTCCTTACGGATATTCCCGTGCGAAGGCGCCTCGAAGCCTGTGCCGAGTATTTCAGTGGCATAATACAACTGCGGGATGCCGCGCATGGTCAGCAAAAAAGCGATGCCGCTTTTGTATTTGTTGATGTTTTCGCCCACGGCGGTGTAGATACGCGTCATGTCGTGGTTGTCCAACATGGTCACGTTTTGAAAGGGGTTTTCGTAAAAATAATCCTGAGCAAGCGTGTAGTAAACCCGGGAGATGCCTTCGGTCCAGCCCTGTTCGCGTTTGAGCGCTTCCTGGATGGCAAAACAAAGTTGAAAATCCACCACACCCGGTAAATTAGAATCGAACTTGGCACGGTCCAACGGTTGGTTGTCGGCAAAAAAACCCTGTATCGGAACAGCGTGCTCCCAGATTTCCCCGAAGAGATGAATGGACGGATACTCTTCCCGGATCTCCCGGCAAAAGCGGCTCATAAATTCCTGATCGGAGTAGGTGTAGGTGTCAATTCGGTACGCATCAAGGCCGGAATACTCCACCCACCAGATGGCCTGCTGGATGAGGTAGTTGGCCAGGTGGGGGTTGCGCTGGTTGAGGTCGGGCATGCTCGGTACGAACCACCCGTCGTTGAACCGTTTTTTATCGTATTCGGAAGCGTACGGATCCAATAAAGACGGTGCCCGGTACGAGGTCTGGGTCATTTCGGGCCATACGTTCACCCAGTCCTTGAAGGGCAGGTCTTTCATCCAGTGGTGGTGGACACCTATGTGATTAGGCACCACGTCACGCACCATTTTCAGGCCACGGTCGTGGCATGCCCGCACAAGTTCGCGGTAGAGTTCGTTGGTGCCGAGGCGGCGGTCAACGCGGTACAAGTCGGTGATGGCGTAGCCGTGGTAAGAGGCTTCAGTTTGGTCGTTTTCTAATTCAGGGTTGAGCCATAACGCCGTGACACCGAGGTTTTTCAGGTAATCGAGGTGATCCATAATACCCTTCAAGTCACCTCCGTGACGGCCCACCAATGAGTCGCGTGCAAGGCCTTCGAGCATGCCAGGCACATTGTCATTGGACGGGTCACCATTGGCAAACCGGTCGGGCATGATGAGATAAAGCACGTCGCGGGCATCCAACCCCTGTGCCTTGGAATCCGGATTGCGGTACCAGATCGGGAATTCGTGGACAAATGCGTTCGTCCCGTTCGGGTGCGCGAACATCAGCGGCACCTTTTGCTGGGGGGCTCCTTCCGCGATTTGCAAGGTGAGAAACAGGTAATTTGGGCTATCACCGCGCGTCACTTTTTCAAGGATCACGCCTTTGGCTTCGCCCAAACGCACGTCGTAAGCCGAAAGGCCTTCGCGGCGCACGAGCAGTTCGACGCGGTTGTGGCGCAAGCCGGTCCACCAGTTGGGGGGCTCCACTCGCAAATCGCCAGAGGAAGCGGGAACAACCTTTGGCGGTACAGGACGGGAATGCGGGTTCCCCCAATAGTTTTTGCAGGCAACGGAAACAACGGCCCCTGCAGCAAGCAGAAGCAAGAAAAAAGATTTTTTCATGGTAAATCCAGTCTATTTTTTGCGTACCAAGCCGATCAAAAACAACAGCACCAACGCGCCGATGACCCCGGTGGCTATGTCGTTCACTACCCCACTGCCTATGCGGACATGGAGTTGTTCAAAAACCCAGTCGCCCAAATAGGCGCCGATGATACCCACGACGATGTTGCCCCAAAGGCCAAAACCATAACCCTGGCGGATCACTCCCGCTAACCAGCCCGAAAGGGCACCGATGATGATTGTATAGATCATTTTTTCAAGTAAAATTGATGAATAATGATTGCTGTAGTTGTTGGCCCTATTTGGCAGCCTCACGTATTCGCAGGCAAAGTAACGAAGCAATGGCCAGCAGGCAGCCGCCTACCATCACAGCCGCAAGTCGGTTGTTGTCCAGCAGGTTGTTCATCACCCACCCAAAAAATAAAGTGGCAGCAATTTCGGGCAGCACGATGAAAAAATTGAAGATGCCCATGTAAATGCCTGTTTTTTCGGGCGGTAACACTGGCGCGAGCATGGCATACGGCATGGAAAGGATACTGGCCCATGCAATGCCCACGCCGGCCATAGATACCAGGAGCATATACTGATCGTGAATGAAACTCACTGATAACAGTCCAGCCGCACCGATGGCTAGGCAAATCGCGTGTGTCCTTTTTTTGCCCACCCGATGGGCTAAAGGCGGCAGCAGGAATGCAACTAAAAACGTGATCAGGGAATAAAAGGCGAAACATACCCCACCCCACTCATTGCCGTCCAGGCGGCTTTTCACGTTTGCGCCCACGGTCTTGTCAAAATTTTCGACCGTAACAAATCGAGTATTCAGTTCAGCAGTGGCGACGCGGGCTTTCTCATCTCCCACGGCTGTGCGGGCCACCAATCCGGCAAAATCCGTCGCTTGGCCCGCCTTCTGATCACAGCGGTACTGCTTGTGGTAGGCCTCGTATTTCGACAAGTTGTCGTCGTACTGAAACACCGATCGGGTTGTGGCCACACCAAAATAGAACCACATCAAGAATAGGCCTGGCCAGGTCAGCATTTGCACTACGGCGAGTTGGCGCATAGTCTGGGGCATGTTCCGTATCGAGTCTAAAATTTCGCGCACTCCCGCTCCGAAGCCTTTTTTTTCCTCTTTGGCCTTTTGAAACGCGCTGATGTCCATCGGCGGGTACTCTTTGGTAGTGAGCACAGTGTATAACACCGCTCCGATAAAAGCTGCCGCGCCTACATAGAACGAGATTTTGACCGTGAGCGGAATGACGCTGGCCGTGGCGGCACAATCGTCCACCGAGCCAAAGTCGAAAAAATTAGTCAGGATGTAGGGCAACGCTGAAGCCACTACGGCACCGAGCCCGATAAACATACTCTGCATGGTGAAGCCGCGCGTTTGCTGTTCCTCGGGCAGCATATCGGCCACAAAAGCGCGGAACGGTTCCATGCTGATGTTGATGCTCGCGTCCAAAATCCAGAGCAGGCCAGCGGCCATCCATAGGGTGCTGGAGTTGGGCATGAAAATAAGGGCGATGGAGGCGAGAATCGCACCGATCAGGAAGTAGGGTTTTCGCCTTCCGAAGCGCTGGCTCCACGTACGGTCACTTAGGTATCCGATGATGGGTTGCACAATAAGGCCTGTGAGCGGAGCAGCGAGCCACAGGATCGGGATTTTATGCGGCTCGGCCCCGAGGTACTCGTAAATGGCACTCATGTTAGCCATTTGCAGGCCCCAGCCAAATTGGATACCCAAAAAGCCGAAGCTCATGTTCCATATTTGCCAAAAATTCAGGCGCGGTTTCTGCCAGGAAGGGCCGGTACTACCGGGTGTAGCAACGCTCATGCGGGTCTTTTTTTTCGATGAAGTGGAAACGGTTGTGCTTTAGACCCGTAAAGGAATAAAATTCCCCGATAACACAAGGGGCGCAACATGCGGAGTTTTTTAAAAACACCGCGATGCCGCGCCCCAATATGTTCGTGTGGCCCCACTAGGCCAAAAAGAAAACAGGTTATTCCATCAGAACCAAGCGTTTGGTATAGACCTCACCACCAGCACGCACACTGACCGTGTACACACCTTCGGCTGCGCCTTGCTGGCGCAAATTGACGCGCAATGCAGTTTCCTCCACAACATCAAACCTTTTTTCCCAAACCAACTGTCCCTGGTTGTTGAGGATCGAGACGATAGCCGCTTCGCCCTTGAAATCACTCAAGCCGATGCTAACCCAGTCGCTGGTCGGGTTAGGTATTAGGTAAACAGTTTTAAGTGTTGCGTTTTGAGTTTCGAGTTGGTTGCCTTGTTCGCGGTTGATGCCGGATGCCGGGTTACGCTCGGCCCGCGGGCCGGTCGGCGCAAACGGCGCTGTCGGCAGCACTGTGATCGTCTGGACGTGAACCTTCGGGTTACCACACTGGTCGGTTGCCGTCCAGGTTCTGGTTACGACATAGCCGCTTGAGCAGTCGCCGGATGATTGGGTTTCGACCAAAGTCACTGTAGGCGTGCCACAGTTGTCCGTAGCGTTGGGTGTGACAGGAGCCGGCACACAATTAGGCGCACACACCACGGTCAGATTAGCGGGCGGGTTGGTGAAAACAGGTGCCTGCGTGTCTTGCACGGTGATTACCTGCGCTTTTGTGGTCGAGTTTCCGCACAAGTCGGTGGCACGCCAGGTACGCGTCAGGGTGTAGTTGTACAGGCAGTTGCCGTCGGTGCGAATCTGCCCCAGGTAGGTGATCTGGGCCGGGCCGCTGCATGCATCCGTGGCCGTCGGGTTAACGAGCAGCGGCAGGGACTGGTGGCACTGGATGGTCACATTGGCCGGGGATGCCGAGAACACAGGCGGCTGGTTGTCCACGATCTGGATAGTCTGCGTGGCGACGGTACTGTTCCCACACACGTCGGTGGCTTTCCAGGTGCGGAGCAACTGGTATGTGCCGGCACAAGCAGCATTCATGCTAGACTGACCGAGGTAGACAATCACCACATTGCCGCCGCAGGCATCGGATGCTGCAGGCGTGCCTAAGGGCGGGATCGGAGCGGTGCAGGCAATGGTGGTATTGCCCGGTACCGTAAGCACCGGCTTGATGTTGTCCACTACGGTGATGCGTTGGGTGGCCGTCTTGGTGTTGCCGCAGGCATCCGTCGCGGTCCATTTACGGGTCAGGGTGTACGCATTGGGGCAGGCACCAGCGGTTTGGGTCTGGCCATCGTAGGCCATGGATACTGATCCACAAGCATCTGTAGCCGTCGGATTGCCCACTGACGGGACGTTGTTGCACTGGACAGTGATATGAGCCGGTACGATGGTAAAATTGGGCTTGGTCACATCATACATCCGGGTTACTGTCGTGGTTTCCACATCCTGATTTTCGCAATCGTCGGCTACCGTAAACGTGTATACCCGAGTCTGCGTACAGCCGTTCGTGGTGACTGAGCCTGGTGTGCCGGTGACATTGCCGCCTCCTGAACAGCCATCCGTCCAGGTGGTGGACAAGGTCGGCCAGGCTGCATTACAACCCGGAAGGGTGTAGTTCTGGATGTCCACGATGTTTGGATTGGTAGCATCCATCGTCCGTGTAACGATTGTCGTTTCCGTATCATCGTTCCCGCAGGCGTCCGCAACGGTGAACGTGTACACGCGCCATTGGGAACAGCCATTGGTTTGTACCGGGCCTGCCGAGGCAGCAATGGAGCCGCCAGCAGAGCAGTTATCTGTCCAGGTAGTATTCAGGTTTGGCCAGCCGGCATTGCAACCAGGAAGCGTGTAGTTCGGAATGT
>JBJXEZ010000162.1:0-60050 GCA_046153695.1 Saprospiraceae bacterium | reverse complement strand
GCGCCCGGAGGCACGTTATGGTCATAAATTCGGTAGGTGACCGTGGTCACACCGGCGTAAAACGAGTCCAGACCGGCATCGTACCACAACGGCAGGATTTCGATGAACGAGCCATCGGCGTTTGTTTCGGGGCGAACAGTTGCTCCCGATAGTTCCCACGTCACGCGCAAGCTGTCGGGGCAGTTGTCGTAAAAGAAATTTTCGTTGACTGGGGTCAGGTCGTAAGAAATCGCAATATCGAACGTGCCGCTCGTAAACAGGTCGGCCACGAAACAGTCGCCCGGCATATCTGCATCCGTGTTGATGTTCACGGGCGGAATGACTGGCCCTGCCGTCGTGGGCGGGGTATTGTCGAATATGTTCACGGTGATGCGCACAATGGTGCTGCCGGGACCGCCATCGTCGCTGATGGCAGGGTCGCCGCCAGCCCGCACAAACCAGGTTTGCGTGGTGTTCACGTCGGCACACGTGAAAACATGTGGAGCGGGCGTGTACACGCCCAAAGAGTCTTCGCTGAGCCAAAACTGGCAGGCCGGGTCAATAATGAAACGGCTTGCCAGTACGGCCTCCGTCAGCGGAGCGTTGCCCATGGCATCGAGCGGGATACTAAAAACAAATGGCGGGGTGCCGCTGATTCCGTCGAAATCGGAGCATTGGCTGTGTGCGCGTTGCGCGAGGAACAGGCATACGATGGTAGCCACCGCCAGCGCCCAATGGCGCGGAGTTGTTGTTCTGTTCATGGTCAAAACGATTGATGATAAGGGAAAAAAGGGAAAGGGAAGAGTTCTGAAGAAGCGTACTGTTCTCTTCATGTAAGGCGATCGGTTTGGAATGAGCAAAAGTTGTTTACGATAGGTGCAGCATCAGCTCTTTTAGAAGAACTGGCGACTTTTGCATGAGACCGGGGATAAACAACCGACCGTGAGGCAGCGATTAAAGGATTAAAAAAGGCCGCAAGATTACGGCGATTCGTCGGAAACGTCACATTAATTTCCGGGCAAACGGCTAATAGCCTGTCACAAGTCCCTGCTTTTCAAAAAAATAAGCATGGAAAGTGTTTTTCAAGAGGACTTGGAACAGGGGGCGAAGCGGCGTTTCGCCTAAGAGCGAAATTTCGAATGTCGTTCAACTGCCAAAAACCATACCAATTTGTCGGTAGCCCTTTTCAGGTTTTTAATACCGGACAGGTTAGTCCCGCAACTGCCGCACCACATCCAAGGGTGCCAGCCTGCCCAACCGGATACTCCACGAGATGCGCCGTAAATAATTACTGCCTGCCGTTTCTTCGTACAAGTCTTCCAACGGCTTGGAACTGACCACAGGAAAATACACTTCCAGCCCTCCCCTGAAAAACTCCAACAAAAACCCGCCACTCCACAGCAGCCGCTCGCTCAACGGCCGCCCGGCTCCTAACGGTGTGGCATCGTCGAAGTAACCGATGTCGAAATACGGTTTTATTGGAAGCCCCAGCGGCAACCGCCGTGGCAGGTCGGCACGCAGGTTAAGCGCCACCGCAAAATTGTTTGAGCTGCCAACCACCCCGGCATACGGTGCCCCAAAGGCAGTTTTGAACCCGCCCTCCACCTGGCTCACTTGCCGGGAGAAAAATCCTTCGTCGTCGGAGCGACCCAGGAAAACCTGATCAAACCGGTAGTCATTGAATCCCTGCGGGTTCAGTGCGAAGGAAGCCCGTGCCACATCGCCTGAAAGGTTATTGGTGGCTACCGCGCCACGGTGTCGCTGGGTATTGGCCAAAAAATAACCAGCGAAAAAACGAGCCGTCACCTTGCGCTCCGGCGAATAAAAAAAGCGTTGTTTCCACTCCAGCGACCCACGCAGGTAGTGCGCGGGCTGGCCGTCGGGGGCTGTGTAGCCCTGCGCCTCGAGCGCCGCCACGAACAAAAACGGGTTGGGATGCCCGTGCTGCCGCGCTTCGTATCGGGCCTCGTGAACTGTCGCCCGTTGCCAGTTTTTTTTCAAAAAAACGCCGCCCACGCCGAACTCGGCCTCTTCTTTTTCCAAAAAAATAGTGCGCCATGTCAGGTCGTGCTCGAACGCCGGCGACCCGCTGCGCAATGTGAACCGCACCGACGGCACCACTCGGACGTAGCGCAGCAGGTAACCATGCGCCTCGTTCTGGTCGTAGGTGGCTGTGCGGACACTGATCCCCGCCACTACCTTGGGCAACAGCCCGCCCGGCAACAACCGGTAGCGCATGTCGGCCAGGCCTGTGAAATTCCCTGACCCCAACCCGTATCCGGGGAACAGAAAATATTGGAACCGCCGGGGCGGAAACGGCGCGTTGTACAGCAGCAACCCCAGTGCAGTCTTGTCATATTTGTTCCAGCCTATCCACGGTAATACGCCCACCTCGGTGCGGTCGGATTGCTCCGAAAGGGCCAAAGCCCGCAGGCGAATTGGCTCCACGCCAGGCAGCAAACCAGTGGTCCGGCGGGTATTGTCGCTGCGGTTCAGTTCCAGTGTCGACCGTTCGTGATCAAGCACAAAACAGTCGGCATCTACCTCCGGAAACGAAACCACAGCAGGTTTTTTGCCCGGTGCCTGGTACCAGCGGGTGAGCACGGGATGCCCGTTGCGCAAAGCCGTGATGCTGAACGGCGCATCCAGTGTGCCGCGATTTTTTACCGCCAGGTCAAATCCCGCAGCGCTGTGGCGCACCTTGGTCAGCGCCAAATCAAAATGCCGCTGCGTTTGCATGGCTTCAAAAAACCAGTCGGCTTCCACGCCTGCCGCGTGCCAGGCGTTACGCAGGTCGCCGGGATAGGGGTGCCGAAATTTCCAGGCCGAAAAGTACGCCTGCATGGCCTGGTCGAAACGGGGCTTGCCGAGGGAGTGCTCCAGCCACTCGAGGCAACGGGCCGGTTTCATGTACGACTGAACGCCGTAGGGTATGGTCGAAAAATGGTCGGCCCTGGTATCGGGCGGTGTGTCTGCGCCCTCGCGAGCGAGCAAGAGGCAGGCGTTTTCTTCCAGAGTGCCGGAACGGGCGGGATCAAACGCCCAGCGCGGCACAAAATCGCTCATACCGCCACTGCCGTAGTGTTGTTTCATGTACCGGTTTTCGTAGTACGAGTTGAGGCCCTCGTCGAGCCAGGGATGGTCGCGCTCGTTGCTGGCAAGCATGCCGTAAAACCAATTGTGCCCCACCTCGTGTGCGATCACCTGATCGAGGGTTTTGCCATCGTCCATACGCCCGATCACTGTGATCATGGGATACTCCATGCCGCCGCCTGCGCTGAGGGCGCTGTGTACGGCCGTAGCGTGCGGCCAAGGGTACTCGCCTACGTTTTGGGAGAAAAACTCCACGGATCGACGGACGTAAAATGCGCCCTTCCGCCACAAGTCGAACTGATCACCGGTGAACAATGCCCGGCATTCCACCGTACGGCCACCGGGCAGCCGGGCCGTGTCGCGCAGTACAAAAAAACGCTTGTCGGCAAACCACGCAAAGTCATGTACATTTTCAGCGGTGAAACGCAGTGTTTTGGTCTCGGGCGACGAGGGCGGAATCATCAGCCCGGGGGAAACGCGTCCTCCCTTGTCCAGCAGGTGTTCGCGGCGCTCCAGTTCCGCCCGTGTTGCCGCTTCTCTTTTTTGTAAAAAATCGTGCTCCGAAACGGTATGCAAGGTGCCGGTTGCGCCTACCACGTAATTGTCGGGCAGGGTAATTTCCACATCAAACGAGCCGAACTCCGCGTAAAACTCGCCCATGTCGAGATAGGGCATGGGATGCCAACCATGCGCATCATACACCGCCGGTTTGGGATACCACTGGGTCATTTGATATGTCGTACGCACATGACCGAGGCGGGAATACATGTCAGGAATTTGGAGCAAAAAAGGCGTTTCGATCACAATGCGTTCGCCCGGCAGCAGCGGCTGTGGCAGCTGGAGCACGGCGATGTCGGGTTTTTTGGGGTCATAATGACAAATCAGAGGCTTGCCTTCCGACCGAAAGCCGATGTTTTTGAAAAAGCCATAGGTGCTGTCGGGAGCGAAGTAAAAACGGGAATCGCTCTCGCGCAGTTTTTGGCGGCAAAAGGCAGTGTTGCGGTTTTGGTAGGCGTTGGCCCACAGGTGCATCCAAATTTCAGTCAGTGCATGCGGAGCGTGGTTTACATACTCTATGCGAAGGTTCGCATCGAGTGTGTGGTCTTGATCGTTCAGTTTGGCGCGAATGGTGTAGCGAACTTCCTGTTGGAAATAGGTGCCCGTCGCTGAGTGGTTAGCACGCAGCGATACGTCCAGGCCCGTGTTCTGGGCTGGGAGTAAACCAGGAAGCGAAATCAGTAGGGTTAGGAACAGACGGTTAGGCATGGTGCAGCAGGGCACTAAATTTTAAACACGCTCTTATTTCACTCGCCGGAGTTTTTGTCGTTGGCCGACTTCGCTCTCGTACACTTTTTTTATACCGTCGCCTATGGCGGCTTCGATGTCGCGAATATCGCGTACCAGGCGCGACATACCGCCTGGCTCCACCGACGCGGCCTGGTCGGAACCCCACATTGCCCGGTCGATGGTGACATGACGCTCCACAAAACAGGCACCCATAGCCACGGCGGCCAAAGTGGGAGCCAGACCAGTTTCGTGACCGGAATACCCGATAGGTACCTCGGGATACAGCCCCTGCAATGTGTTGATCATGCGCAGGTTTAGTTCATTTACCGCACAAGGGTAGGCCGAGGTGGCATGCGCAATGAGCAGGTTGTCTGTGCCGGTTTGATTCACAGCATCGGTGATTTCTGCCATTGTGGACATGCCGGTGGAAATGATTAGCGGCTTGCTCGTGGCTTTCTTCTTTTTCAGCAAATCAATATCGGTCAGCGAGGCCGAAGCGGCCTTGTACAACGCCACATCGTATTGCTGCAAAAAATCCACAGAAGGCTCGTCCCAGCAGGAGGCAAACCAGGTGATGCCGTTTGCTTTTGCAAACTGGTCGATGGCTGCGTATTCGGCTTCGCCAAACTCAACCTTGTAGCGGTAGTCAATGTAGCGCATGCGGCCCCAGGGCGTGTCGCGCATGATGTCCCACTGGTCTTTCGGCGTGCAAATTTCAGGAGTGCGTTTCTGGAATTTGACTGCATCGAAACCGGCTTTAGCCGCTTCATCCATCAGTTGTAAGGCAATATCAAGGGAGCCGTTGTGGTTGATCCCGATCTCGGCGATGATAAAACAGGGCTGGCCTTGTCCGATAGTTCGGCCGTTTTTTAGCGTAAAAGTTGTCATAATTAAAATTGAGTTCGTAGATATATAATGTGTTCGGCAAATTCTCGAAAAGCGCCCATACCGCCGTTGAGCCGGCAAACGTACTGCACCACCGTTTGCACTGGCAGCACAGCATCGGCAGGGCAGGCACTCAAACCAACGAGCTGCAGGATTTCCAAATCATTCATGTCGTCGCCGATAAACGCAACCTCTTCCGCAGTCAGCCGGTGCTCACGAAGTACGGTGTGCAACAGCGCCGCCTTGTCCTTAATGCCGAGGTACATATGGGTCATTTGCAGTTTTTCTGCACGGCGGCTCACGATAGGCGAGTTTTCCCCGGTCACAATGCCGGTATCCACACCGCACAACTTTCGCAGGCGCTCCACACCCATTCCGTCTCGCAGGGAAAACCGCTTCATCTCTTCCCCACGAGCCGAGTAGTACACGCCAGCGTCGGTGAGCACGCCATCGCAGTCGGTGAGCAACAGTTTGATTTTTTTTGCCTTTTTTGTCTGTTCAATGTCCACGTTATGTTGTTTTAAACACGCTCTTACATGGCCGTCCAACCGCCGTCCACCACCAGGTTGGCCCCGGTCATGTAAGCCGAGGCATCGCTGGCGAGGAATACGAGCGCTCCGCGGTAGTCGGTTGGTTGAGCCATGCGGCCCAGAGCGGTTTTTCGAGCGTAGTTGGTTATGAAAAATGGCTGTTGGTTGTTTTCCACGCCGCCGGGCGTAAGTGTGTTCACCCGAACGCCCTTGTTGCCCCAGTAGGTTGCCAGGAAGCGGGTAAAATTGATAACTGCTCCTTTGGTAGCCGGGTATGCCGGCGATTTGTAAAACGTTTGCTCCCCTGCTTCATTCCGGTAAATGCTCTGATCAGGGCCGACCATGCCGTACGTAGAGGCCACATTGATGATACTGCCGCTGCCCTGCAAAGCCATGACCGTGCCGAATACCTGGGAGCAGAGAAATACGCCGGTTACGTTCACGTCAAGCGATTTTTGCCACATGTCTAACGGGTAATTTTCGAACATGGACTGGGTGGCGGCCATGGCCGGGTTCTCGAACATATCGTTGATGGCGGCATTGTTCACGAGCACGTCAATGCTGCCATACCGAGCGAGAATACCGTCACGGGCGTGTTCGAGTGCGGCCTTGTCTGTCACGTCAATCGCAATACCGAAGTGCGGCGAACCGAGTGCGGCGGCCAGAGCAACAGC
Organism: Saprospiraceae bacterium; assembly: GCA_046153695.1. Lineage (GTDB taxonomy): Bacteria > Bacteroidota > Bacteroidia > Chitinophagales > Saprospiraceae > M3007. Next base: position 53,602 of record JBJXEZ010000162.1, on the reverse strand, counting down.
GGCGTCAGCCTGCACATCAGCCACGACTACATTGGCGCCCGCTTCGGCCAATGCCCGGCAATGCTCTCGCCCGATTAACCCGCAGGCGCCCGTAACGATGGCTGTTTTGTTTTTGAGTGAAAATTGATCCATAGTTTGTTTGATTTAGTTCTTCATCCATCCTCAGTACTTCGTTTTTCTGAACACCATTTCTAAAGCCTCGCCACGCAGGTACGCTTCGGGGTTTCCGCTTTCGATAGCGGCCTTGAGCACGGGAAGTGCGTCTTCGTAGGCGCGTAAGGTGTAGTCAATATCGGCATCGGTATGGCTGAAACTCATATTGTGGAAACCGCCCCAGAGCACGCCGCGCTTGAGCATTTCTTGCTGCATGAGCGTTTTAAGCACGAGCGGGTCCCCTGCTTTGTCGGTGAAATTGATGATCCCCCGGCAATCGAAGCCGCCGCAGTTCGTAAAATCCTGTAGTTGAAACCGGGCTACGAGTGCGTTGTATCCGTCCTTGAGTTTTTTACCTTGTTTGGCCAGGTGGGCGGGCACGTTTTTTTCCTTGATTTCCGAGATGGTGGCGATAGTGGCAGCCAGCGAGAGGGCCTCGCCACCGAATGTAGTAAAAATGAATACATCGCTTTCGCCCCGGCTAATCACATCCTTGCGCCCAGTGACGAATGACACGGGCATGCCATTCGCGACGGCTTTGGAAAAACAGGCCAAATCAGCCTGAACTCCGAAGTACTCTTGAGCCCCCCCGACCGCCACACGGAAGCCGCTCCACATCTCATCGAAGATGAGCAGGGAACCATTTTCACGTGCGAGACGCGCCACTTCGTGCAGAAAATTGTCGCGCGGGGCCTCGAACACATACGGCTCAAGGATGACACAGGCCACATCGTCGTCCAGCACAGCACGCAAACTATCGAGGTTGTTGTAGGCAAATGTCTTGGTGAGCTGGCGTACCGGTTCGGGTATGCCGGCGTTGCGCATCGTGGTGCCGATGTACCAGTCGTGCCAGCCGTGGTAGCCGCAACACACCACTTTATTGCGTCCGGTGTGCGCCCGAGCGAGGCGTATAGCCGCGGAGGTCGCGTCGCAGCCGGGTTTGAAAATCCGCACGCTTTCCGTGTTCGGCACGGTCTGTTGAACCAATGCTGCGGCTTCGTACTCCAGGCGGTGCATGAGCGAAAAAGTGATGCCTTTTTCCAGCTGGTCGCGGATGGCGTTATCCACCCGTTCGTAGCAGTAGCCCAATGAGATTGGACCGATTCCCATGTTGTAGTCAATGTACTCATTGCCATCCACGTCCCATACGCGAGCACCCTTGCCTCGTTCCAGGTAAACCGGGGCCATTCCGCGGCTCCATTGGCCGGGGCCTTTAGCCAGCGTCTGACTAACGGGGTGCATGATTAGCCTGGCTTTTTCCAAAATTTTTGTGGACTTGGTAATATCGGGGTAGTTGGCGTTGAGTGAAACCGTGTTGGGCATATTTTTATGAATTGATTTGATTGCCGAATGGGAGGAGATGCACCACAGATTTGCACAGATTTACACAGATTTTTTTCTCAAGTAATCTGTGTAAATCCGTGTGAATCTGTGGTGATTTTATCCGCGATTTGCCGGGCTGTGAAACCCTCGTGCTCCAGCACGTCCGGCAGCCGCCCGGGTTTGAACCATTTTTCCCGCAGGGCCAGCGGCAGCACGTCGGCAGTTTGGCGGTGGCGGAGCAGGGTTTCGGCCACAATGCTGTACAGGCCGCCCGTGAGCAAGTGGTCTTCGATCGTGACCAAACGCCGGGAAGTAGCGGCGGCGTGAAGGATCACCTGTTCGTCTACGGGCTTGAGGCTGCGCATATTGATCAAGCCGACGCTCAGGCCTTTTTCTTCTAAAATTTTTGCCGCCTGCCGAGCCTCCTCAAACAAGTACCCGTACACGAGCAACGTAACGTCAGTGCCGGCGGACACCACTTCGGCTTTCCCCATCTCGAACGGCGCATGCTGGAAATCGTTTTTTCGAACAATCAAGCGCACATACGCGGGATCGGGCGAAGCCCAAATGGCAGGCAGCATGGCCAGCATATCGGCCTCGTCGGCGGGGCAAAAAACAGTCATGCCCGGAATGGTACGCATGAGCGCCACGTCTTCGATAGCCTGGTGGGTAGGGCCGTTGCCGTCGGAAAGAAAGCCGGCGATCCAACTGCTTAGTTTCACAGGCAGGTGGGCGATACCCACATCAGTGCGGACGAACTCGTAGGCCCGGTAGATCAGAAACGGTGCCAGCGCATGGCAGATGGGGATACGCCCGCGCAGAGCAAGGCCGGCAGCGGTACCGATCATGGTTTGCTCGGCAATGCCCACGTCAATAAATCGAGGGCCGAGTATGGGCGGCAAGTCGCGGACGACGGCTCGGTTTTCGGCGGTCATCACTACGATGCGCTCGTCGGCGAGCGCGGTTTGTTTGATAAGTTCTTGGTAATTCATCTGTTATCAGCGTACGGTCAGGGTTTCAGAAGTAAGATCGGCTTGGGCTTCGCCATGAAGTTCACGCAGTAGAGCCGTTACTTCGTCGTGGGTGAAATTGCAAAACCAGCGGTCGGCGCGGGCTTCGATGCTGGGCACACCTTTGCCGCGCACGGTGTCGGCGATGATGACGCTCGGCTTTTCAGCATGAAACGGCAGGCGGCCAAACGCGGCTTCCATTTGCTCGAAATCGTGCCCGTTAATGCGGGCGACGGCACAGCCAAACGCCTCGAATTTGGCCTCAAGTGGCTCCAATGGGATGAGTTCCTCCGTGCGGACGTTGGCCTGAAACTGGTTCCGGTCCACCACGATGGTCAGGTTATTGGCCTTGTGCGCGGAGGCCACGAGCAGGGTTTCCCACACTGAGCCTTCGTTCAACTCACCGTCGCCCGTGACCACGATCACACGGTTGGTTTTGCCACGCAGCCGGCAGTCGAGTGCGATACCGAGACCGACGGCGGGCAGGTGCCCCAGCGATCCGGAATGGAACTCGATGCCGGGGATGTCCCGGTTTGGGTGCCAGTAGATGGAGTCGCTGGTCTTGAGGTGATTTTGCAGGCGTTCCGGCTCGATCCAGCCGATCTCGGCAAAGGTGCCGTACAGCGCTGGCACGTCATGACCTTTGGACAACAGCAGGAAATCGCGGTCGGGATCGTCGAGTTGATCGCGGCGTACGCGCAGGAAACCGGAGTACAGGTACACGAACAAATCCGTGCAGGACAGCGAGGCTCCAGTGAAGCAACCGCCGTCGGTGGACAGGCTCAGGATGTGCTCGCGTACGCGCAGGGACCGGGCCTTAAGTTCGTTGATGTTCATAAATTGCTTATTGTGTGTTTTTTGGTACGCCCCGGTCATCCAATGACTGGTGCTTGCTTTGTTTCCTCGGCGTTCACGGTTTTCAGTTCATCAAGGTGGTTTCGATACCAGTTCACGCCCGCGTAGCGGCTGTTCAGAGAAAAAATAGCAGGATGGTTATGTGTCAGGTCAAGGATGTCTTGCAGCGTAAATAGCGGTTTTTCGGGGTATAAGTGTTCATAAACCGTTCGAATGAAGGAGTAGTCCTCGGGGTAGTCTATCGTCCAACGGTGGCTCATGGAATAATTCAGTCCGGTTTCCCAGGCGATATTCTCGGTATGGAACAGATGCGGGTTTTCCCACAGGTAGGGTGTGGTATGCTCGCGTTCGAGGGAGCGCCTGGCCTCGGTCCATGCACGGTGCAGGGCAGTCATGGCTATTATTTCCACATCATTTCCGTCGGGATAAGTAGCTGGATGCAGGTTGCCGGCATAGTCGCAGTGGTTTTCCCAAAAAAAGCGGAATACACGGTCTATCACAGCGGGATCTATGAGCGGGCAATCGGATGGGATTTTTGCCACAGCATCGGCACTGTGCAGCAAACCGACCTGATAGTGTCGGTCGAGCAGGTCATGGACACTGCCCCGGTAGCATGGCAAGCCGTGCTCAAAGCAGAGCGTTTCGATGGGGTCATCAGCGGGGTCGGTGGTGGTGGCGACTACGACCGACCCGACCAGCGATGCAGCCTGTACCCGCTCCAGCATACGCAGGAGCAGGGGTTGGCCGAGGATATCTAACAAGACTTTGCCCGGCAAGCGGGAAGAGCCGACACGGGCTTGTACAACAGTGACTATTTTTTTCAAACCGGTTCCAGGATTTGCCGATGGCTGAGGCTCTGCACGAATGCAGGGCCGTTGCCGTCGAAGTCAAGAAAATCGCGACAGATCTCGGCGATATGGAGTGCGGATGTGCCGTTGTTTTGCAGCGGCGTAAGCCGGTGCAGCATGTCCAGATCGAAATAGGAATGCACTTTTTTGCCCAGAATAATGCCTACATAAACAAGGGTGGAATACTGGGTGATCAGTTCACAGCAGTTGGCGACCATGTCGTTGGAGTTGCCATCAATCAGGATGTGGGCATCGTTGCCAAACACGGATTTGATCTCCCCGATAGCGCGTTCACGGATTTCGTTTGGGTGCAGTTTGAAAATAACTGGCCGACCGGCAATGATGCGTTTGCACTTGTGAAGGAAGTCGATGCGGTCGTCGTGCCGGAAACACTCTCGAATATCAGAGGTTGCTACCAGCACATAGTCGCGGTGCGGAAAATCATTTTGCCGGTGCCGGAGCAGGTTGTCGAAGTTGGGCATGCCGGTTACCAGTATTTTGCCTCGTTCAGTACCCATTTGGGTGAAATAATCCCGGTAGCCCTCCGATGCCGCACAGTACAGGTCGCAGAGGTTGGAGGAACCATTGAGAGCCGTGCTCATGGCAAAGTAACGCGGTATTACACGGGATTTTTTTACAAAATGCGCCCACGGTGTTATGGCATCAATCATGCCTTCCTGTACCCAAAGAGTCTTGCTTTTGCGCAATTGTTTGGGCACGATCAGATCGGTGCAGAGCACGGCCAAGTCGTAGCGGTGCGTGCGGGCCATATAGTCCGCATGCAAATTGTGTTCCTGCAGGTACTTGTCTGCTTTGCGCTTGAAATGGCCCGACATGATGGTGGTTTCCATCATTTTAGCGCGAAGGGCAAATTTTTCCCAAAATGTTTCCGGGTAAAACTGCGTAAAAAAACAGTCGAACTCGCCTTCAAGGTAGGAGGCGATCTGGTGCATTTGAGTGGTCTGGTTCGGCGACCCAATGACAAAAATGATCTTTTTTTTGTACCCCATAATTCATTGGCCGGTTAGTGTGGCAAAGGTAAAACGGGTTTTCGGCACAAAGGCCGTCAGCAACAACGAGAGGGGGGGTAAGTGGTTTAAACAATTGTTAAGTTTGTTTCCATGAACACATTTCGTCCGCGTTCCTCATGCTACTTTTCAGGCAACAAGCTCGGGCTATTTTGAACTGAACGCCCCCACCATCAGGAAAAAGAACAAAACCAAAAAGACCACAATGATCAATGGTGCCAACCCCAAATAGGCCGCATAACGCTGGGAATCGCTCAAATCGGAATTGTGCCGAACCAGTAAGATCAGGCATTTCACGCTCAGGGAAAACGTGACAATACCTACCGCCCCCTGGGCCACACTAAGCACTTCGCTCCAGCGGATGGAAGCGGGCAAAAACCGGGGCACGATCAACATCGCCAGCATCAACCCGCCAATCAGGCTGGCCCACAGCGGTAGCCGTTCCGGCGACCAGTCGCGTGCAAAAACCCAAACAGAAGCGGCCAGGCCTGCCAATAGAAAAAAAATGACCAGAATGGCTTCAGTGGTAGACATGGCTTGAATTCGTTTTTTCAACTTGATCAAATTTTACGGCCCAAAAAACGACTTTTTTTTGAAAAAACACGCGCTTGGAGAGGACACAAAAACAAGATGCACAGAGGCTCACAAACTCTGTGAGCCTCTGTGCATCTTGTTTTTCCCTGCTCCCTTATCTTCACGTTTCAAAAATGACAACTGATGGCGCAATCATTCAAATCCCGCTTCCGAAAAACCCTTGTTTGGCTGGCTGCCGGCTTCCTCTTGTTTTTTGTTTTCCGCCTGGCCCGGGAATATTGGGCAGCTCCGTATGAGAGCGAACTGGTTATCGGCTCCGGCAACTTCGCGGATAGCGGCGAACAAAGCCTAAGGCGCAATTATGCTACCCATAAAGCAATGAAAGCGGCCGTCACATTTCAGGATGCACCGGCAGGAAATGGCCAGGCTCAAAAATACGAGCAAATGGCCACGGTACGAACACAAGCCACCCGGTTTACTGAGGAACAATCGGCGGCTAAAACCAAAATCCGGGACTTTGGCGGCATCATCCAATACGAAAAAAACCAGGGCAATCCGGGCAGCCAAACGCTGTTCCTGCAGATTGGCGTGGCCCCCGCGCTGTTCGACAGTTTTTACCTGGAAATGCAAAAATTTGGCAAGGTCTTTTTCAAGGAATCCACTAAAACGGACATGACCAGTGAGTTCCTCCGGCTCAACGCCAAACGCACCTCTCTGGAAAAAACACGGGCCGCCCTGATGGAACTGAAAAGCCGTGGCGGCAACATTGAGGAATTTGTTTCCCTTGAAAACAACCTGCTCGAGATCGAAAAACAGTTGCAGGAATTGGGGGTGGAACTGGGAAGTTTCGACGAGGAAAACGAGTTTTGCACTGTCCGGTTCTACCTTGTGGAGGGCCAGGAACCTGAGATCGGTTTCTGGGGCCATGCCATGGCGGCATTGGAGTGGACGATTTCCTACTACCTGCTCTTTTTGTTTTGTTTGATCCTCGGCCTGGTGGCAACCTGGCTGGTACTGACCGTAGTGGACAAATGGGGCGTTATGATCAAAATTAACCAGCCATGACGCGCACAATCGCAGCATTTTTTGCCCTACACCTTTTTTTCTTTGGACAAAAAAACACCGCCACCGCCCAGATCCCTGTGCCCGGCATGGGCACCCAAATTGTATTGAACGGATACGCCAAAACCATCCGTGGCGAAACGCTACCCTACTTCTCGGTGTTCCCCGACCATGCCCGCCATGCACTGCTTACCCGCTGCACCGACGGCCAAAAATTCATAGAATGGGAAACGGCCCCCGTGCCCGTCGGCAGCACCGACGAGTACCTGTACTTCAGTTGGATCGCTGCGCACTCCACCGGCACCAGCAAGGGCACACGGCATTTCGACCTGTATGTGAACGATCGCCTTTCACTTACTTTCACCACACAACCACAGCAATACCTGCCCATATGGTCGTTTGCCGGGCCAGACAGCACCCGGATGGTTTTTGAATACAAAAAACAGGACGGTGCCTTCGACGCGCACGGCATTGCCTACCTGCGGGTGCCGCGCAGTACCTGCACCCCTGGCCAGCCGCTCCGGCTCAAAGTGGCGGGCCAGGCCCAAAACAGTACGGATTGGTACATGACGTTCCAGTACTCGTTCGAGGAAAAAGTGGAGATTGAAGCAATGCCCTTTCTCTTGCGTGGCGCTGTGCCCCGCCAACCGCTGTACTTCACCGTACTGCATTTTGGAGCACCCGACACGCTGCGGGTGCAACTTGACGGCACAAACGAGCATCGGTTCCCGATAAAAAACGGCATCCAGACCGTAGAACTGCCCGTGCCAGCGGTTTCCCAAAAAACCGCTCTACGCATCAGCATCCGTATCGGCAACCGCCTCACCATGGACAAAACACTGGAATTGCGCCCCGTCGCCAAACGCGACATCGCTCTGGTCCACCATGCGCACACCGATATTGGCTACTCGCACTACCAGGAGGAAGTAGCGGCCATTCACACAGAAAACATCCGGCAGGCACTGCGCATGGTTGAAAGCACCCGCGGATACCCCGACGGCAGCCGGTTTGTCTGGAATGTCGAATCACTTTGGGCCGTCGAAAATTTTCTTCAGGAAGCCACGCGAGTGGAAACACAGCAGTTCGTACAGGCCGTGCGGGGCGGCCAAATTGGCCTTTCGGCCTTGTACGCCAACGTGCTCACCGGCCTTTGTTCGGCAGAAGAACTGCGCTGGTGGACGGAGTATGCCGATACCTTGCGCACCCGCTACGACCTGCCCATCCGTTCGGCTATGTTCACAGATATTCCGGGCCTGAGCTGGGAGGTCGTGCCCGCATTGGCTGAGCGCGGCATCCGGTATTTTTCCAACGGACCCAACTATATTGAAGCGCTGCCCGACGGCGGCGACCGTATCGGCTCCACGCTGCGCGAACAGGGCGACCGCCCGTTCTGGTGGAAATCGGCTTCCGGGCGCGACAGTATTCTGTTCTGGACCTGTGGCAAAGGCTACTCCTCGTGGCACGGCATGACAGCAGGCACCATGCCCGAGCGCGGCCCCCGCAAGATTGCCACTTACCTGAACGCCCTTGAAGCCGCTAACTACCCGTACGACCTGGTGCAATGGCGGTATAATATCGTGTCGGACAATGGCCCCGTTGACACGACCATCTGCGATTTCGTACGCGACTGGAATGCCCGCTATACTTCGCCCCGGCTGATGCTGGCCAATGTGAATGACGTATTCGAACAGTTTGAAAAAAAATACGGCCAAACGATCCCGGTACTGTCGGGCGATTTCACGCCCTACTGGGAGGACGGGGCCTACTCCACCGCTGCCGAAGAAACCGAAAACCGCTTGCTCAGCGGTAAACTTGCCCAGTTGGGGCGCCTGGCTCGCCAACAAAATGCAACCTTGCCTGCCGACTGGTGGTATCAGGCCAAGCGGCACATCATCCTGTTCCACGAGCACACCTGGGGATCGTGGTGCAGCATATCCCAGCCCGACTCACCGTTCACTACCCGGCAGTGGGCGTATAAAAAACGGCTGCTCGACTCGGCCCGCACCGATGTAGCCCGAATCGAGCGTGCATTGCTCACCGACGCAGCCGAAACAAATACGTTTACCGTATTCAACACCCTGCCTTGGGCACGGAGCGGGGCTGTGGAACTGGATTGGCTCACCAGCCTTCCCGGCGGAGATTTGCTCGCCGACGAACAGGGACGACCCGTTCCCCTGCAAATCCTCGCCGATGGCCGCCGTCTGTTTGTAGCCCGCGACGTACCCGCCAATGGACGGCGCATCTACCGGGTCGTTGCGTCGGGAGCATCGCCGCCAGTGGAGCGCTTCGAGCCGATGATTGCCTGGGCACTGGACTCCGTCACCGGCGCTATCCGGAGTGTAACTGCCCTCGGCCGCGAATGGGTGCAGCCGGAGTCGTTCAGCGGACTGTTGCAGGCGCTGTACATGCCCGGGGTGAACCCCGACAGTTCCGTGCGAAGCACTATTCGGTATGCTGCCTGGGCAGAAAAAGGCCCCGTGTTGCAGCGGATGCAGGTGCGAGCCGCCTTGGCAGGCACCAACGAGGTGGTGTACGAAATTTCGCAATACAATGGGCTGGATATACTGCACCTGAGTGGCTTGGTGGACAAAAAAAACATCCGCGAAAAGGAGTCGCTGCACTTCGCTTTTCCATTTGCCATCGCCAACCCTAGCGTGCGTGTGGGTGTGGGCGATACGTTTATCACGCCTGAACAGGGGCAGATACCAGGCTCAAACAAGGACTTTTTTTCCGTACAACGCTGGCTCGACTTGTCTGGCGCTGGCGCTGGCGTGACCCTTTGCAGCCCGCAAGGTGCCCTGTTCGAAATCGGAGGTCTGATAGACGAGCGCCCGCTACACAAGGGCTACAAAAAATGGCTGGACAGCAACCGTTCGGCTTCCACGGTTTTTCTGTACGCCATGAACAACTACTGGCACACCAATTATAAAGCCGATCAGGGTGGCCGCGCGCGGTTTGATGTGTTCCTGCATTTTCACAAATCGTTCGATGCCGGGCAGGCACAACGCCGGGGGGCGGAATCAGTGGAGCCGTTATTGGGAGCGTGGGGGAGGTAGGGTCAGCCACAGCATAAAAAACAGGTACCACGCTACCCCCATCGCAGTCTCGATGGTGTACTCCACCAGAAAAGAAGTGAATACCATGACCTGAAAAGCGTAAAACAGCGCCCGCTTGTCGCGGTGAGCGAACACCGGGAATAAAAACGCGAACAGGCTGAGGCCCAGACCTGCAAGGCCCGTGCCTGCCAGCAGGTACAAGAACTGGTTGTGCGGGAGTTTGGTCGCACCCTGGTAGTTGGGGAAATGCCGGGTCAACGCTTTTTCGGTTTCTTGGGGCAGGTCGCCCGCGCCAACACCAATCCACAGGTTATCCTGCCAGATCAACCAGCCGCTTTTCATAGAAACCCATCGCTCCGAGTCGGAATAGGTTGCTCCTGTTCCTTGCCGGTACTGCTGCCAATCGTACACGGTGTACTCCCATTTTTGCCGCAGGCTGGGCACGGTGCGTACCGCTCCCCAGAGCAGGCACGCAGCAACCAACCCTGCTGCGAGTGCCATGCCCCAGCGCCGCGAACGCCACGTCCAGCGTACTGCCAGAAAAAAAAGCGCCGCGTATAGGGCGATCAGCCCGCTCCGCACGGCCAAAAAGTGGGCAAAACCGAACAGAAAAACCACCGCTACAGCCAGCACTGTGCGTTCGCCGGCGTACCGCCAAACAAACCGGTTGTGCCAAAGCCAGGCACCGGCCAGCACGGCAGTAGCCACCATCAGACTAAAACGGATATGGTTGCGCGGCACCGGCATCGGGCGGCCCTCATACATGGCGTGCATGATTTCAGTTTGGTGCAGGAAAAAATTAATGGCCACACCGACACACAAAACCACCATAGCCCAAACCAACGTGTAGAGCAAGATCTGGTACCGGCGCTCGTCCATACGGGGCAGGTTGGCAAAAACCCAGGGCAACACCAAAAACGGCAGGCGAACGCGCGCACGTTCAAGCCAATAGGCCTGATCGTCCGACCAAAGCCCGCTCGCAAAGGGAACCAACAGCAGCAAAAGCAATACACTGTGTGCCGGTTGCCGAAACAGGTTGCGAAATGATTGCACCAAAATTCGCCACCAGTGCCGCTTTGGCCCGTTCGGCGTTTCCCGTACCACATGCCAAAAGCCGACGACCACCAAGCCCCACATTGCTGTAGCCAGCAAAAAGGGCGAAACCGCCATGCTGACAACCAACAGCGCCGCGAAAAAAAGCGCGGCATCTGCCGGAGCGTTAGCACTGGTGATCCAGGTTCGGATGGTGTCGGAAATACGCGTTGTCATATTTTTTCAAAGAAACGCAGCAAAGCGGCAATTCGCTGGCTCGCTGGAGTGGGCAAAGATAGAAACCCCGAACCACTGCACTACTTTTGCCGCCATTAGGCGCAACATGCTTCAGCAAATACAAAAACACCGCCGGTCGCCCGACCAAAACTATCGTTTCTCGGTTCTCGTACCGACTTGGAACAACCTGGAATGCCTGCAACTGTGTGTCGAGGGCCTCCGACAACACTCTGCCTATCAGCACCAGATTATTATTCACGTCAACGAAGGAAAAGACGGCACGCTCGAGTGGCTAAAAACCCAGCCTGATCTGGACTACACCACAAGCCGCGACAATGTCGGAGTCTGTTACGGGCTGAACATGGCTCGTACGCTGGTCAAGGCGGACTATATCTGCTACCTGAACGATGATATGTTCGTGCTGCCCGAATGGGATGTACACCTGTGGGCGGAAATCGAACGCATTGGCCACGCATCGTTCCTGCTTTCCGGTACGGCCATCGAACCACGGGAAAGCGGAAATTCCTGTGTGCTTGTGCAGGATTTTGGCGACAGCCCCAAAAGCCTCGATCGGGAAGGGTTGCTCCGCGAGTACCGAACCGTAGAAATGGCGGACTGGTCGGGCAGCACCTGGCCGCCTGTTGTGCTGCACCGCGATTTGTGGGACCTGGTTGGCGGGCTGAGCATTGAGTTTTCGCCCGGCATGTACTCCGACCCAGACCTGTCCATGAAACTTTGGCATGCAGGTGTTCGACATTTTCGTGGCATCGGCAAGAGCCGGGTTTACCACTTTGGTTCCAAGTCCACCAAACGCAAGCGCATGAACCGCGGTCGCGATATTTTTCTCCTGAAATGGGGCATCGATAGCAGTACGTTTACCAAACAGTACTTGCGCCGTGGAAGGCCCTTTACCGGGCTGCTCGAAATGCCCGTAGTGCCGACAACGACCCGTTTGCTTGCTGCGTTGAAACGCGGGTGGCACGCCTTTCGGCAAAAGTATTGACTTGGCAACATCCCATCGTCTGCGGGGTTCTGCCTCCCGTTTTACGGTATAAATTGGTACCGTAAAACGGGGGCAGGGCAATTCCCGACAGTTTTGCTTTGGATACGCCGCTAGTATCGTTGAAATGCCACGGGCATGTTGTCGTCGTACAGGCCTGTAAGCACGGGGTTTTGTACGTTGGCGGTGTACTCGCGCACCTTGCTGCGTACATAGTTGTACAGCTCCCGAATAGTGACGATGTTGTCGCCGTTGGCATTGGCGGAGCCCTTCATTCCACGCAGTAGGTAGTAGGTAAAAACACCCTGACGCAGGCCGTGGTCTTCAAGCGAGAGCTCTTCGGCCTTCGATGACATGAACAGCGCGATGCCGCCGCTGGACTCCTCGAACGCCTTGTAGTAGCTGTCCACCGATACCGGAGCCGGGCCTTTGGCAGCCAGGCCGTAATTCAGCGTGCCGCTGTGGCAGGCATCGGCGATACAAAGTTTGTGCTTTGCCTTGCTTTGCAGCAAAACCTGTTTGATCTCCTCGTGGCGAAGTTTGTTGTTGTAGCCGTCGAAGTCTACCGGGAGAAAACAGCCCTCGAGGCCGTGGCCGCTAAAGAAAAAGAGCACCACGTCGTTTTCATCGGCTTTGAGGAAATACTGGCGCATGGTGCGCAGGATTTTCTCGCGACTGGCATCATCGTCTACGAGTAGCGCGATCTGCTCATCGGGCAGGGCACCGCCTTCGGGGCTTTTCAGGAAGGAGTAAATGTGGTAGGCATCGTCGTCGGTGAACCGTAGGGATGGCATCGCAGTGTATCGGCCCACGCCAACGATGACGGCATAGATTTTTACATCCCGGCTCGCTTCCACACGCACGGGGTTGTTGGGTACAGACTCGTCAGAGTCGAGGTCGCGTACTGCGTGTCCATTGACCCAAACGGCACCGTTGGCCCGCCCGTCGGTGGTGTACAACACACCTGTTCCATTGGGGGCGCCGCCTGCCCATTGGCCTTCGTAGCGCTCGCCGCTCGCGTAATAGCAGGTGCCTTTGCCTGCGGGCACGCCCTCTTTGAATGCTCCGATCCACAGCGAACCATCGGGGTAACGGTAGTAACCGGAGCCGTTTCGACAGTAGATGGACGTGCAATTGCGCAATCCAGCCAGTTCAGGCTTGCTATTGGCCGGTTTTTGGCTGTTGGTATTGGGCGGCTGGGTGGCTGCTGGTTTTTGGCTCGCGGTGGCCGCTGGTGCATTTTCGGCGAGTTTGCCGTTTACCCAATTGCCCTCCGCAGTGCTGCCATCGCGGCGGACGAGGCGGCCTTTGCCGTTTTTCTGGTTTTGTTTCCAACTACCGGAGTAGTACGCCCCGTCCGGGTAGAACATGGTGCCGGTGCCGTCAAACTTGCCGAACTTGAAACCGCCTTCATAGCGCTCTTTGGAAGGCCAGAAATATTTCCCTTGCCCGTGAGGTTGTCCGTTGGACCAAGCGCCGGAATAGCGGTCGCCGTTGGCAAAACGGAAGGTGCCGTGGCCGTTTCGGCAATTGCCCTCCAGGCATTGGGCGGACAGCGCGGTTTGGTTGTTGAAGAAAAAAACGATCGGGAGGATGATGCAAAAAAATAGACCCTTCATAAGAATCAGTGATTTGATGTGTTTAACGAATGCGGGTGAAGAAGAAGGGTGCAAATACTGTTAAACATTGATTAAAGAAAACCTGGTGCCAGCATGCCGGTCGCAGGATCGGGAAGTATCGTAAGTGGGATGCGCATGCCCGTTCTGTCGGGCGGGTTCAAGAACTCGGCTGCTACCCGAATATTGTGCCAGTCGCATGAGGTTCCAAGTGAATTTGTACATTTGCAGCGCCAAGTACTTGGCTATTATTTTGGTTTTCAATAATTTGAAATAAACTAAACTATGGTAAAAAAATTTGCACTCGCTTTCGCCTCGGTTATCCTGTTGGCTGCCTGTGGCGGTAACCAGGCTCCGCCTACCAGTAATGCTGATGGCAGCCAAAATTTCGGCGTATCCGTAACCTCCGACAACGCCATTACTTATGAGGCCCTTCGCCCGAAAATGGAAGGTACGGACTCGCTTGCCACCAAGGTGACTGGCACCGTGGGCGAGGTTTGCCAAAAAAAAGGCTGCTGGATGATGCTTGTGTCCGACCAACCCGGCACGCCCGAGATGCGCGTGACGTTCAAGGATTATGCTTTTTTCATGCCCAAGGACTTGACCGGCAAACGCGTGGTGCTCGACGGTTTTGCCTACATTTCCGAAACCTCTGTGGATGATCTGCGCCATTATGCTGAGGACGCAGGCAAAACCCCGGAAGAAATAGCCGCTATCACCCAACCCGAGCGTGAAGTGGCTTTTGAAGCCGCTGGTGTGCTGATAATTAAATAAAGGTTACTGGTTAGAAGGTTTCTGGTTGCACAGAACCTTCTAACCAGTAACCTTCTAACCCTCCAACCAGAAACCTAAACAACCTTTCTATTTTTGCCAAAAAAATACGCACCCGATGCAGTTTCAACGCCACGCCCTGCTGGGCCTTTTGTTTGTTTTACCGGTTCTTCTCACGGCGCAGATCGAAGATGCCGACATTATTTTTCGCGAATTGCGGGTTCTGGACGGTGTCTGGTTCATGCCCCAGGATCGTGGTGACCGTCTGGAAATGTGGGGGTTCGAGAACGATAGCACGATGGTCGGTCGGGAAGTCCGTATCAAACAAGAGGACGGTGATACGGTGTTGCTCAAGTCCATGAGCCTCGAACTGCGCGGCGAGATGATCGTGTACCACCTCACCATACGCGGCCTGAACAACAATAAGCCAGTGCCCTACGAATTGGTGCTGGCCGATGGAAACGGGTATCTCTTTGAAAACCTGGAGCAGGATAATCCGCAAAAAATCCGCTACCAACAGCTCGGACGGCGCGAACTGCAGGTAAGCACCGAAGGCAAGCGCGGCAGCCGCACGATCACGGAAGAGTACGTTTTCGAGCGGGAGTTCACGCCCGCAGGTATAGAATTCCGGCTGCGCGGGGGCGTCAATATGTTTAACTTCCGTACCACCGGTAACTTCCCGCTCACCGACGACCCGGCCTTCGTGGCCAAAAACCCGCTGGTTTCTCCTGGTATCGGCTGGGAACTGGGCACGCAGTTCCGCTTCAAGGGCAACGGCGGCTTCATCTCGGTGAACGCAGAACTCGGCCTCATGGGCAAGTCCGCCGGTTCAAAAGCATCGTTCACGGAGTTTGACGACTCCATCATCAACTATGTGCGCGACGTGAACTACCACCAGGTGTGGCTCATGCTGGCCATTGTGCCGGAAATCAACCTCAAACGCGACGGACGGCTCACCATTTTGGCCGGCCCCTACTACGGGCGGCTACTGTTCAACAGCATTTCCGGAACGGAAAAACCGGCAAGCACGAACAAGCTGTTTGATGCCAACAACGACTTCACCAACAACGATTTCGGCCTTATTGCCGGACTTCAGTATCGCTTCAACGTAGGGAAACAAGGAGCAGACAGTGCTCTCGGCCTTCGAGCCAACCTCGGCCTGTCCAACCTCGATGCCCTGTACAACCGCCACTGCAACGACCCTGCCTTCTGCAACGGACGCATCAGTCTGCAAGGTGTCTCACTCTATTACAGCTTCAATTTGCTCGGACTTTAGAGAGTATGGCCAAGCAAAAATTTTATGTCGTATGGGAGGGCCACGAACCCGGGGTGTACACTTCCTGGGACGTAGCCAAGCGACAAATAGACGGTTACCCCAAGGCGAAGTACAAGAGTTTTTCCTCCAAGCCGGAGGCTGAAAAAGCCTACCGCGGCAGTTACTGGGCCTATGCCGGCAAAGACACGGCGAGCGGAAAAAAAACGCTGGAAGAACTGGCGGCACTGGGCGTTCGGATCGACAGCCTTGCTGTGGATGCTGCCTGTAGCGGCAATCCCGGCGACATGGAATACCGCGGTGTGCATATCCGAACCGGACAGGAAATTTTTCACATGGGGCCGCTGCCCCAAGGCACCAACAATATCGGGGAGTTTTTGGCTTTGGTACACGGATTAGCCTGGCTCAAGCAACAAAACAGCCCCAATGTGCCGATCTACTCCGACTCGCGGAATGCACAAGGCTGGGTACGGGCAAAAACCTGCCGCACCAAACTGGAGCCTATCCCGGCCAATGCCCGCATTTTTGAACTGATCGAACGCGCCGAAAACTGGCTGGCCGCCAACAGGGTAACCAATCCCATCCTGAAATGGGAGACTGACGCTTGGGGTGAAATTCCAGCCGACTTCGGGCGCAAGTAACGCGAGCGCATTTTGGATTTGCGGGTACGTTGACCTCCGGGCAGAAATCAACAGGCCCTGCGCTCACACTTTCTCAAACCACTTCAGCCCAGCCACTCCCACCAGTATGAGCAGGAAACAAAACACCTGTGGCCAGCTCCAGGCGTGCCGCAGGATGCTGACATCCACCACTTTGGTTAGCACTAATGCCAGGCCCATCCAGGCGGCGAACGCCGTGGAGGGCGGTATGCCTTTCATGGAGAGGGAAAAAAAATAGATGTTGCCAAGCCCGAAAAAAATGTAACCCAGTAGCGGCAGCAACGCCAGCCAGCCCTCTGCCTCGGTAAGCAACCGGGAGATGTGCATGGACGTTATTTTTTTGAAATCCAACATCTTCAAGCTGTAAATCCAGCAAACTTCCAGGCAGGAGGCGATGATCAGGGACACCCACGGGTTCAGGTTCATGGCGAAGAACGGGTTGTTTTGGTTGCAGAAACACTACTGCTATGTTGGTTCCTCGACCACCACTTGGCCAGTGTTTGCTGCCACTCCACATAGAATTTCAGCCAGGGCAGGCTTTCGATTTTTTTAACATCAAAACGCCAAAAAGAGAACCAGTGCTGCATGAAATAATCGCGCGGGTACTCGTAGGGCAGCCCAAACTCGCGTGGTTTGAAAAACTGGTATTTGAGCGGCTTGAGGCCGGGCAAGAAACCCGTGCCGAATATCCAGTCTAAGAAGGCAAATTTCGTAGCGTAGTTGGCGTAAAATACCTCCTGGTGGTTAGCGTGGTGCCACTGGTGCATTTCGGGGCCGTTTATGAAATATTGCAATTTGCCTGTCTTGGCATCAATATTTGCATGGATCCACATGCCCCACACCGCGTCGAGCAGGGCCTTGATCGGCACCACCACGGCGGCTGTTTCCACGTCGAGCAGGAATATGATGGGGGCAAACTCGATGGTCTGGTTGATGACGATCTCCAGCACATGCGAGCGCGATCCAGCCAGCCAGTCTACCGTCGTCACGGAATGGTGCGCCTCGTGCGTGCGCCAAAGGATCTTGCTGTTATGTTGCCAGCGGTGAAACCAGTAGATGTACAAGTCGTGCGTAAACAAGAAAAACAACACCAGTGCCCACACCGGCCAGTGCGACAAGTACCCTTGCTCGGCCATTCCCAGCGCCCGCTCTGAAGGCGCGATGACCCAGTCAAAAATGACAATCTTGAGCACATAGCTCTGGAGCAGGGTGTACCACACCAGGTCGAGCCACCAGCCCTCGCGAAAAAATTTCAGGCCCTTTGTGTACGGAAAAAACCGCTCAAGGGTGATCATAAAAACCATCCAACAAAGGAGGATGATTGTGGTAAGGACTACAAGCGACATTAATGGACTGGTTTGGTAGGTAGCTCAAATGTGCCGGTGCTCGTGGTGTTGTTTAGCACTTTCGCGGCGCAAAAGTAAGCGCGATTGGGGAAGAGATTTGTGTTTGAAAGAATTACTGTTTCACAAATTTACCCCATGATGTGGGCTTTTGATTTGAAAAAAGTGTTGCAAAAAACGAAATAATGCGACATGTGTAACCAGAAGTGTTGCACAGATGCATATATTTGCGACTTAAAAAAGTCGATATGTCGTTCTCAGCAACACATCCATTCACGCCTCCGTTGCTTCCTCCTCTGGAAAATTTTCAAGCGTCGGCGTTTTTGGAAGCCGTTTTGAAAGCGAGGGTCGAACTAGCCGAATTGAACGGCTATGCCCACGCCATTCCGAACCCGCTTTTGCTGATGTCTCCTTGGGTAATTCGGGAGGCAATGGCAAGTTCCGAGGTTGAAAACATCAATACAACCATCATACAGGCGCTGCAAAATCAACTCCTCCCAGAAGATCGCCGAAGTTTGCCCGACAAGGAGGTGCTGCGCTATCGGGACGCTTTGATCTGGGGATTTGAAAACATGAGCGGCCTGCCGCTTTCCGGGAGACTCATTCAGGGGATGCATGGGCAATTGTTCCCCGACAGCTCGGGTTTTCGCCGTTCTCAAAACATGATTCAAAACAGTCTGACGCGCGAAATTATTTATACACCGCCGCCGCCACTTGCACTCCCCGACTTGATTTCCAACCTTGAAGTATTCATTCACCAGCAGAAGACGAACCTAGACCCCTTGTTAAAAACCGTGCTCACGCATTACCAATTCGAAGCAATTCATCCATTCGACTACGGCAATGGAAGGGTGGGCAGGATGCTCATGGTACTTCAGTTGGTGCATGAAAACGTTTTAAAATACCCTATTCTCTACATCAGTGGCTACATCAATCGGAACAAATTGCACTATTATCGCTCCCTTAGAAAGGTAACCGAAGCGGGCGAATGGGGCGATTTTGTGCTGTTTTTACTCGAAGGGTTTCACTTGCAGGCCAAAGCGACCAAAGAAACACTTTTCGCTGTTATGAACTACCGAGAAACATTTCGAGAAAAATTCAAGGCAACGCTCCCCGGTATTTACGACAGCGACTTGGTGGATTTGTTATTTTCCCAACCTATTGTTATGGTGGGCAAGTTTGCAGAAAAAATGAATCTGCACCGGACTACCGCTTCGAGGTATTTGCAACAAATGGCCAGTGCTGGCTTGCTTTTGCCAAAACAGGAGGGCAGAAATCAATTTTACATCAACCATAGTTTGTTGGGGATTTTGAGCGAGATGTAAACAAATGGTTCGATCACCGCTTAGTGGTCAATCAAGTCAATTCTGCTAAGTTGGAGAATTTTGACAAAACCGTGAATTTCCCCGATTCCGATAGTCCTACGTTTGCGCCGGTTTTCGAGGTCAACCTGTTTTAGGTTGCCCGCGCTACCGCCAAACAAATGTTTCACAATGACTATAGCTAAAACTAAATCCGTTTTTTACGCACTGCCGGCACTCGCCCTCGCAGTAGCCATTTTC
The DNA here is from genome assembly GCA_046153695.1 of Saprospiraceae bacterium. GTDB lineage: Bacteria > Bacteroidota > Bacteroidia > Chitinophagales > Saprospiraceae > M3007. The sequence continues at coordinate 34,240 of JBJXEZ010000162.1, read as the reverse complement.
CTCAGCGCCTGCGATAAGGCGGAGCACAAAACCACGCTGGTTCACGGCAATATCACCATCGAAAACGCCGGGGAATGGGCTACGTGGCAGGACAGTGGCGAGGTACAACTCACTGTGTTCCCAACCTTCAGCCTCGATCCTCTCGCTGGCTGGGGCCCTGTACCCGACAACTTTTTCGGTCCCGGCGTGCTGGGCGGCACCTATGCTGTAGGCGCACCGTACAATTCCCAAAACCCGCTGGTGCTGGACTATGTGCCCGGCAAGACCAAATACCACTACGAGCTCGAACTGGAACCCGGCACTTACTCAGCACTGGCGCTCGGTTTCCGCCACGACCTGGTGACCGACCCTAGCAGAAGGACGGCCACGCTCGGCGTACATTGGGGCCAACCGGATTCGGTCAGCCACGGCATCGTCATCCGCATCAAAGCCGGCGGCGCGATCTTTCCGGTTTTCGACTACCCGGCCCCAATCAGTTTCACCATTGCCGAAGGCGAGCATAAAGAAATCAACTTCAAAGCCGACTTTGATTTTGTAAACAAATGGTATTAATCCCTGTGGCCGGCCGAAACCTGGCGCAGGAACTCCTTTTCGGATTCAAACATCTTGCATGGACAGGGCTTGTTTGCCTTTTTTGCCTGTCGGCAAACGGGCAGCAGGCCCTGTCTGCCGTTGCGGCAATGCCAATTGAGAGCAATGGCAGCCTCGGTGGACAGGTACGCGATGCCGAAAACGGCGAACCGCTCCCCCTTGCTTCCGTGCGTTTGTCTGGTCTGTCCTTTTGCGGCACGGCGGATGCCGCAGGCAAATTTCACCTGACAAGCCTGCCTCCCGGACAATATACGCTGATTGTTTCCTACATGGGTTTTCAGGAAAAAATCCTGGAAAACGTTTCGGTGCAGTCTGAAAAAAACACCTGGCTCGACGTATCCCTGGAACCGGTCGCACTCCCGGTCAGCGAAGTGGTGGTAACGGCCAGCCTGTGTTCCCAGGCCATCAAAATGGCACCGGCCAGCATCGGTGTGGTGACGGCCAAACAACTTCAGGAGCGCCAGGTTACCACCTTCGATCAGGCGTTTGATGATATGCCCGGTGTGGTGGTCACCCGCTCCGGCGGCGCCAACGTGCAGGCATTTTCCATCCGCGGCGCTTCCGAAGTGGCGGGCGGCGGTATCGGAAACCGGGTGCTGCTGCTCATTGACGGGCGCCCGGCTCTCAGCCCCGAATCGGGGGGAGCGCTCTGGAACCTCGTACCGCTCGGCTCCATCGAACGCATCGAGGTGCTGCGCGGGGCGTACTCGTCGCTGTACGGTTCCAGCGCGATGGGCGGCGTCGTCAACGTCATCACCCGGAAACCGGATGCCAGCCCGCAAACCCGTGTGCACCTCAACTATGGCGCATACAGCGGAGCACCGCGCTCGACCGGATATACCCGCTACAACGATTTTCACACGGCGGAATTCAGCCACAGCCGCTCCCTGGGCAAGTTTTCTTACCTCGTGGATGCCGGCTGGAAATCGGACGACGGGCACAAGGAAAAATCCGGCTTCGATTTGCTTAATTTGTACGCCAAAGCCAACTGGGAAATCACGCCAAAGCACTGCCTCTCGTTCTCGGTCAATGCCAACCGCATGTACAGCGACGCACCGGCTACCTGGCTCAGCAACCGGCAGCCCTACAGCGTGGCGGATTTTAAAAAAGACGACTACCAGGACCGCAGGGAGTACAACGCCGACCTGTTTTTCAAAGCCATGCCCAGCGACCGGGTGAATTATTCTTCCCGGCTTTACCACTACCGCAACGATTCCCGCTTCTCGTTCGACGGCGACCCCGGCAACGACAGTACCAATGTGAATGTCGGCAAACAAATCGTGCGCGAATACAACGTGCGCACCTGGCGCCTCGGCAACGTATCGCAAGTGGACATCCTGATCGGTGAAAACCACCACCTCGTGGCCGGTACCGACCTGCGCTGGGACTACGTGCTGGGCACTCCGGACACATTCCTGTACGGCGAACACCGGGCACTGGGTACGGGTATTTTCGTGCAGGATGAAATAGCCATCGGCACGCGCCTGACCCTAACGGCAGGTATCCGGTACGATCATTACCGGATTTTCGGGCATGTACTGGAGTCGAATTTTAGCCCCAAACTGGCACTGCTCTACCAGGCAAAACCCAATTTTTCGCTGCGGGCGCTGCTGGCGCAAGCCTTCCGTGACCCGCCGATTGCCGAACGGTTCATCAAATTTGAACAAGGTGGTGGATTGCGCTTTTTGCCCAACCCCGCCCTCCGCCCCGAGCGGCTGACCCTCTCTGCGGAACTCGGCGCCAAAGCCGCGATCACACCCGGCGGCACGCTGGATGTGGCGTTCTTTTACAACCGATACCAGGACCTGATCTCTTTCCGGCAGTTGTCCAATCCGCTGGAGCCGCTGCTTTACCAGGTCGTCAATCTCAAGGAGGCGCTCATGCAAGGGGTGGAAATATCGTACACCCACCAGTGGCAAAACCGCCTGACGCTCAGCGTGTCCTACACCTTTTTGGATGCTCGTGACATCTCCGTCGGGCGTGTCAACGATGCGCTGGCCTACAAAGTGCGGCACACGTTGGGCGCATCGGCTACCGCCAGGCAGGGGCATTTCACCCTGAACCTGAACGCCCGCTACCGCAGCCGAATCGAGGAAGTATTTATTTATCCCGGCAGTGAGCCGGATGCCGTGCTGGCGGCCAACGCCAAACTGGCCTACGCCCTGACCGGCCGCCACACCTGCTACCTGGCACTGAACAACTTCAACGATGCGCAATACGAGGAACTGGAGCGGTACCGCATGCCGGGCAGGAGCCTGACGCTCGGGGTGGAATTGAGGTTTTAAACATGCACTAAGCGAGGTGCGGCTCGCCCGTGGCATCTAAAACGGGCGTATTCGAAACAGCCTGGGCGATACAGTGTCCAGCCCAGACTGTTTCGAAAGGCCACAGCAATACGCCGTCAAAATTATACGCCAACTTCACCTGTCACGCCTTTGATCCCGACGGTACGCTTGTGTTTCTGCGGGCGGTGCTCAACAACCAAATCCGGTTGCAATAGCATAAATCACCCTGCCCGAGACGACAAAATTGTACATCTTCTCTTTGGGAGAGGGGAGCATAAGTTCCCATGTTTTGCCCTCGTCGGAGGAACGGAAAATACCGGTGGGATGGCTGCAAAAAAGGTGTTCGCCCACCTGAGTGATGTTGGACATGGAGTCGGACGGTGAAAGCCCTTCGTCTATGGGGACCCAAGTCTTACCGCCGTCGGATGATGTACGCAACCGCCGTGTCTTTGAATCGGTATTGTAAGTGATGGCGGCGATCTTACCCTCGATGGCGGCGGTTGCGATACCTACACCACCTTCGGTCAGTGCCCAGTTCCAGTTCTCGCCCCCGTCGGTAGAGCGCAGCAAACCCCTGGAGCCACCAGCGATCATTGTCTTGTCCGATTCGATGATGCTCAGCACCATACCTTCGTTAAAGACCCGTTTCCATGTTTTTCCATTGTCAGTGGATTTGAAAATGCCGTAGTCACAGCCGACGAAAACGTTACCGTCCTTTGTTTCCAAAATGGTGCGTAACATTTTGTCTTTCAAGTCTGTGTGGACAGGTTTCCAAACGCCTGGCAGTATTTCCTGAAAAAAGCCGTCATAGTAACTGCAGGCAAGCACCCCTGCCCGGCCGGGAAATAAACCGGCTACTTTTTCACGTAATAGAACGTCTTTTTCCCATACAGGCGCTATGGGGTCGGAGCTGCTGCGGTATAATACACCATCATTCGAGGTTAAAAAGACCTGGCCGTTGATGGCAAAAATTTCTTGGGCTGACAATCTTTTGGGCAGCCCTGTACTGGCATCATGCCAGGTTTTTCCGCCGTCTGCGGATCGGAAAACAATGCCGGAGGTTGCCGGTAGAGGTTTGTTCGGGTCTTTCCAGGCGGCAGCGTTGGGTGTAGAAGCAATAGCGGCTTCCGTTGCCAGGTTTATATCCGGTGCCTGCTGACAGGAGGCGAACGACTGAAAAAAGAGCAAAAAAGCGAATGTGCGCATGACATGTTTGGTTGGTGAAACAATGCGACAAAGGTGCAGCAGGCCGGGGGCCTGGCGGCATTTTGAGCGTAAAAGGATGTAACAGAAATGTAAAAGAGTGTTGTTTTTCCTCGTACTCAATGCTCACCGCTTGCCCGATGCTCCAGTTCTTCCGTCGGGAACATATCCACCAAACGAAAAGCGAACCGAATCTGGTTGTCTGCCCCGAACGATTTGCGAAAGTAAACCAGCCCCAGCCCTTTTGCATACCACTCCTCGCCATTGCCTTCCAGTTCGGCAGAGCCGTCCTTGTTATGACCGACGGCCTCGAGTACGCCAAAGCGAATGGTAGGGTATTTTTCGCCGTTAAATTCGAACATCGGCCCGTCGCCGAGGTAGCGTCGGTTGCGAATCAGGTAAACAGTGGCTGTAGTATCGGAAGGCGGATGATACTGGAGTTTGTACAAGAAAATACCGAGGGAGTCGCGCACCTCAAACGGAAACAGGTCGGGGGATTCGATAGAGGTGGGCACCGGTACCATTTTACCCTGCACCGTGTCTGGCTCGAACAAAAACGCTTCTCTGGCGACCGATCCGCTCTCCACGAGTTTTTCCCGTACGATCTGGTTAATACTGAAATAGCGGTCGTACTGTGTGCCAACGAGGTACACACCGCTGTCGCGCACGAAAGCGCGGTAATTCCAGTAGCGCAATTCGGACGTGTCGCCTTCCTCCGATGCGTAGACGTAAGCCATGCCCGAGAGCAGTTTTTTTACCGGAAAATAGTATTCTTTGATGTTGCGCTTCTGTTCCGTACAAGTAATAAAAAGGGATGCCCCGATGACGAGAAGTATAAGCCGGGAAAAGGCCGTGGTAAGATGCAGGTAAGGCATAGTTTGAATTTTTCGGGCAAAATTAATCGAACGTGAAGGGCCGGGTGCCTTTTTCTCGCTTCCGGCGTGGCAGGCCAGACTAAAAAAACTACGCAAGCCCGGCAGCGACGGGCAATTTTTTGAAGGATTTTAGCCTTGCTGCAGCCTGCATGCTGTTTGCGCAAAACCTGGCAAAAGACAACTCGGTGATTGGGTAATCACTGCCTGATGGGCACGCCCAGCCGGGTACTGGCGTGTTAATGGCGGCACTCCACAAGATGTGGGGTGCCGCTTTTTTGGTCATTATTTTGGAAAAACGTATTGGCGTACATCCTCTTCGCGGACTGTCTGGTCGCAGAGGATGAGCAGGCGTTCCACGACGTTGGCCAGTTCGCGGATATTTCCGGTCCAGTTATACTCTTGCAGGGCACGGATGGCATCGGGCGAAAAAACTTTGGGTGGGTGGCCGTAGTCGTCGCTGATGCGGCGGTTGAAATGCTCAATGAGCAGGGGGATATCATCGCGGCGTTCGTTGAGAGAGGGTACTTGCACCACGATGACGGCGAGGCGGTGGTAGAGGTCTTCCCGGAAACGGCCTTCGGCGATTTCGGTACGGAGTTCTTTGTTCGTAGCCGCCAGCACGCGCACGTCCACTTTAATTTCCTTGTTGTCACCCACACGGGTGATCTTGTTTTCCTGCAATGCCCGCAGCACCTTGGCCTGGGCATCGAGGCTCATGTCGCCGATCTCGTCCATGAACAGGGTGCCGCCGTCGGCTTGTTCGAACTTGCCGGGGCGGTCGGCGATGGCGCCAGTGAAGGAGCCTTTTTTGTGGCCGAAGAGTTCGCTTTCGATGAGTTCGGCGGGTATGGCGGCGCAGTTGACCTCCACCATTGGGCCGTTGGCGCGGTTGCTTTTTTCGTGTATCCAGCGGGCCACGAGTTCCTTGCCAGTGCCGTTTAGGCCAGTGATAAGTACGCGGCTTTCGGTTGGTGCCACTTTTTCCAGCAGGCGTTTGATTTCGGCAATGGGCGCGCTCTCGCCGATCATGGTCACACCCTTGCTGCCGCTTTTCACCTGTTTTTGCAACACGCGGGTGGTGGTCACGAGTTCTGACTTTTCCATGGCGTTGCGCACGGTGATGAGCATGCGGTTCAGGTCGGGCGGCTTGGAGATGAAGTCGAAGGCGCCTTTTTTGACGGCCTCCACGGCGGTGTCGATGGTGCCGTGGCCGCTGACCATGATGACGGGAGTTTCGGGCGAGAGGATTTGCAAGCGCTCAAGCGCCTCGATACCGTCCATCTTGGGCATCTTGATGTCCATGATGACCACGTCGTACTTTTCGCGCTGCACCTTGGCTACACACTCGAGTCCATCGGAGGCCTCTTCTACGTCGTACTGTTCAAATTCGAGGATCTCGCGCAGGATGCGGCGGATCGGCATTTCGTCGTCAACGATTAAAATTTTGGCCATGCGAATGCTTCGGTTTCGAGTGCATTTTGATGCGATGAAAAAAGGAGCACAAAGTAAGCGGGTATCCGGCGAAGTTGTACGGATGGGGGATGGGGAATTTTTTTGGGGGAGAGAATGCGGCAGAAACCGGAGCGGTTTGATGGTTACGATCCGAACAACCCATCCCAGAAAAAATCGTTTCGGGTTTTGTGTTTTTCACTTTTGTGCGGAGACATTCGGGCCGGGGCGGAATTATTACGGGTCAGGAGAAAGTAAAATTGAGATAAATGACCACACGACCCACCCCTCCTTCCGCAAGCAACGCTAGCAGGTATTTCCCGCCCTTGCCTACCTTCGCGCCGCTGTTCCACAAGCGCAACCAGAAACCATCCAACCAGCACATTCATGTTCAACAAAAAAGGCTTCAAAAACGAGACCCTGCTTTACCTGTACGAGCAATTGGTGCGCCCGCGCCTCATCGAGGAAAAAATGCTGAACCTGTTGCGACAGGGGCGCATCAGTAAATGGTTCAGCGGTATCGGTCAGGAGGCCATAGCCGTTGGCGCGGCTTGTGCGCTGCTGCCCGACGAGGTCATTTTCACCATGCACCGCAACCTCGGCGTATTCACCGCACGCGAAATGCCGCTCGACCGCCTGTTTTGTCAGTGGCAGGGCAAACGGCTCGGCTATACCAAAGCCCGCGACCGCTCCTTCCACTTCGGAGATATGGAGCACCACATCGTGGGCATGATCTCCCACCTGGGGCCTCAACTTTCGCTGGCTGCCGGTGTAGCGCTGGCGCACAAAATCCGCCGTGAAGGCCGTGTTTCGCTGGCATTCACCGGCGAAGGTGCCACCAGCGAGGGCGAGTTCCACGAGGCGCTCAACGTGGCCGCCGTTTGGAAACTGCCCGTCATTTTCCTTATTGAAAACAACGGCTACGGCCTCAGCACCACTACCAACGAGCAGTATGCCTGCAAAAACCTCGTGGATCGTGCCGTCGGTTACGGTATGCGCGGCGTACAGATAGACGGCAACAACATCCTCGAAGTCTATTCCACCATCAAAAAACTCGCAGCCGAAATGCGCGAGAACCCGGAGCCTGTGCTGCTGGAGTGCATGACTTTCCGCATGCGCGGGCACGAGGAAGCCAGCGGCACCAAGTATGTGCCTAAGGAACTGATGGATACCTGGGCAAAAAAAGACCCGTTGGACACCTTCGAAAAATGGCTGCTCGATCAGGGAATTCTCACCGAGGCAGCCCGCAAGGACATGCGCGAGCGCTACAAAAAGGACATCCTGCAAGCCGTGGAGGTCATGTTCAACGAACCGGAACCGGAGCCTGACACTGCCGAGGAACTGGCCGATATGTACGCTCCTGCTCCGCCTGCAGTGGCGCCTTCGGCACCTGCGCGTGAGTTGCGTTTCATAGATGCCCTCACCGACGGCTTGCGCACGGCCATGCAACGGCACCCTGAATTGGTGCTCATGGGCCAGGATATTGCCGAATACGGCGGGGTGTTCAAGATCACACAGGGGTTTTTGGAAGAATTTGGTCGCGACCGTGTGCGCAATACGCCTATTTGCGAAAGTGCAATCGTCGGTATCGGACTGGGCCTTGGCCTGAAGGGCATGAAAAGTATGGTGGAGATGCAGTTTGCCGACTTCGCCACCTGCGGCTTTAACCAGATCGTGAACAACCTCGCCAAATTGCACTGGCGCTGGGGCCAAAATGTTGACATGGTCGTGCGTATGCCCACAGGCGGCGGCACGGGTGCCGGGCCGTTTCACAGCCAGTCGAACGAAGCCTGGTTCACCCATGTGCCCGGCCTGAAAGTGGTGTACCCCAGCACACCCGAAGATGCGAAAGGCCTGCTGCTCGCCGCATTTGAAGACCCCAACCCGGTCATGTTTTTTGAGCACAAAGCGCTGTACCGCAGCGAAAGCGGTATGGTGCCGGAAGGTTTTTACACCACAGAAATTGGCAAGGCCCGCCAGGTGCGTACCGGCCACGGCGTTAGCATCCTGACTTACGGGCTTGGCGTGCGCTGGGCCGAAAAAGCCGCTGACAATATGGGCCTCGACGCCGACATTGTGGACCTGCGCTCGCTCGTGCCGCTCGACTACGAGGCCATCGCCGCCAGCGTGCGCCGCACGAACCGCGTGCTCATTCTGCACGAAGACACGATGTTCGGAGGTATCGGCGGCGAAGTCAGCGCCTGGATCACCGAAAACCTGTTCGAGCACCTCGATGCGCCTGTATTGCGTGCCGCCAGTCTCGACACGCCCGTGCCTTTCGCTATCCCGCTGGAGCAGCATTTTTTCCCGCTGGAGCGGTTGCGGGAGCAGTTGGGGCGGTTGTTGGCGTACTAAAATCCGTGATTGGATTGCCGATTAAAAAGTATATTTTTGTGGAAAATTTATGGCGAATGGAATTTAAACATATCGTTTCCAATCCTGGTATATTAGGCGGCAAACCTGTAATTCGCGGCAGTCGCATTAGTGTCCAGGTGATTTTGGAGTGGCTGGCATCGGGGGCGACCATTCAGGATATTGTGCGGAAGTATCCGCATCTTACAGAGGAAGGTGTAAAAGAAGCCATCCTGTATGCGTCAAACTTTATGGCCAATGAAATTCTGATTGAGGTAGAAGCCCCACTCCATGAAAATCTTTGACTTTGCGTTGATAACAGACGAGAATATTGACCCTGATGTAGTCGCTCATTTGCGACGTTTTGGATTTGATGTGCTTGATATCAAGGAATCTGGATTACAGGCATCTGCAGATGAAGAAATCATCCGGATTGGAAATCAGACAGGACGTGTAATTATCACCGAAGACCGAGACTTCTGCCGCATCATTTTTACACAAAACCCAGAGTTTACAGGTGTAGTATACTTCAGACCCGGCTCCTTTTTTTCAGCATACCACCTTGCAACACTGGAGGGCTTGTTGGAGAGCAATCCCGATTTGGAACCACCATTTTTTATAACTGCGGAACGACAAATCAACAAACTGCGGATAAGGGTGAGGAATGCAATGCCAGGTCCTTCTTCCGATTGAATAAAGCATATGAAACTCCTCTACACACTCCTCCTCGCCCTCCTTCTCGCCTTCGGCACCCACGCCCAAACGACTAACCAGATCATCCTCTCGTTCAGCCACCGGGCGGGGGACGACAGTTTGGTGCTCAACGAAACCAAATTCACCATCTGGAACGGCAAAAAGGTGACGCTCAGCCGCGCCGATTTTTATGTCTCTGAAATCGAGATGTTCCACTGGACCACACCCATTCACCACACGCCGCTGACCGACCAATATCTGCTCGTGAGCGCCAAATCCCCCGATACCAAGTTCGACGTGGGCACTTGGCCAGTGGATGCCCTACATGGCATATACCTACGCTTCGGCGTGCCCAAAGCCGTCAACCACGGCGACCCTTCCGTCTGGCCCAACGATCACCCGCTGGCGCCGAAAAACCCCTCCATGCACTGGGGCTGGTCGGCTGGTTATGTTTTTATGGCCATCAACGGCAAGGTGGACAACGACAACGACGGCATCCCCGAAGCCTATTTCGAGTACCATAGCCTGGGTGATACGCTCTACCAACGCACCCAAGTGAATGGCGGGAACTTAGCCCAAAACGGCGTGCTGCGCCTGAACTTCGTGCTCGACTACGTCCAACTGTTCAAAAACCTGGACCTCGACCCGTACCTGTACGTGCACGGCAGCGGCGCCCTGAACCGCACCATGCTGACCAACGCCGCCACCCAAAAATTCATCACGCTGCCCACGCTCACAGCAATCGGCGACCTGTCGGAAAATTCCCGACATGTGCAAACCGCTCCCAACCCCGCCAATACCGAAACGCTGATTTCCTGGGAACTGCCTGCCGCCGGCCCGCTCCAACTGATACTGACGAACACACTCGGCCAAACCGTGCACACCCGCGCGGGCCTGTCGGCTTCCGGTGCCATACGATTGGAAACGGCGACACTTCCTGCCGGCCTGTACCAGTGCGGGTTTTCTGAAAACGGGAAAGTAGTAGCGCGGAAAACACTGGTTGTCGCGCACAAATAAGAGCGTGTTTAAATTTAACATTCGGATGGCAGGACGATTCAATTTTATTCTGACCAAGGCATTTTTTGCAGGTGTATGTGGGCAATACGGCGAAAAAAATAACGCAGGGCAGGATAAAATTGGACGGCCTGATGCCGAAATGTTAAATTTAAACACGCTCTAAATCACGCCACTTGCCCGCCGCAGCTCGACCCGGCCCCTGCAGTACAGCCGTAGCAGTGCTGATTGAGCACAATGTTGCGGTTTTCGAGCACGTCGAGGTCGAAATCCGCTACATGCACACGAGGCCCTTCCACTTTTAAGTCGAGCATCTGGTTGAAGTCGCAGTCGTACAGGAAACCATCCCAACTGACGGAAATGGTGTTGCGGCACATCACGCCTGCCACAGCAGAGGGATTGAACGCATCAAGCAGACTTTGCATATAGGTTTCGTATTGCCCACATTCCAGCAGGTAATCCAGAAACCGGCTGATGGGCATGTTTGTAATGGCGTACAGGTTGTTGAAAACCACATCGTGCTGGCGTTTCAGTTGCGCTTTGAATTCGCGCTCAAGAGCGGCTTGGTTGCCGGGTAGAAATGTCCCGGTGGGGTTGTACACCAGGTTCAGGTTGAGGCCGGAGTCTTCTTGTCCATAGCCAATAGCGTTAAGCAGGCGGATGGCCTTGATGCTGTCGTCGAAAACACCGTCGCCACGTTGGCTGTCGGTACGGCGTGCATTGTAGTGTGGCAAGGAAGAAACGACCTCGATTTGGTGTTCGGCAAAAAACTGTGGAAGATAGCGATACTTGGGGTTGGACATAATGATGGTCAGGTTGCAACGATCTATGACGTGCTTGCCCAACGCCCGGCATTCCTCTATGAACCAGCGGAAGTTCGGATTCATTTCAGGTGCCCCACCGGTGATGTCCACGATTGGGATATTGTATCGGCGCAGGATATCGAGGCATAACTCGAAGGTGGCCCGGTCCATATTTTCCGCCTTGCGATCGGGGCCGGCATCCACATGGCAGTGGGCACAAGTCTGGTTGCAGAGCTTACCAACGTTGATCTGAAAAATCTCAACTTTTGTTGGTTTCAACACGCCCGAAACAATGCCGGCCTGTTTGATTGTCTCTGAAAAATTCGGTATTCGGACATCGCTAACGGCTTTGCCATTCAGAACTTCCAATTGAAAAAAAGTATCCGAAAGTGCGCTGTTCCGGGATACGAGTGACTTACCGCGTTGGTGAATACTCATGTTTAGGTAGGGAGATTGGACGGTTACTGGTTGCAGGGTTTCAGGGGATCAAGTTTGGCAGGTCATGTAACCACCAACCCACCCAACCGCCACCAGAAACCTGTTTTACATGGTTTGGGCTTCTGCGTGGTTCATCATTTGAGTGGAATAAACCAGGCTGGAACCAGCGCGGATGGCTGCTGCTACATGAACAGCCTCCATCATTTGCGCCTCGTCAGCCCCTTTGCCGAGGCAGTCAGTGGTATAGGCATCAATGCAATACGGGCACTGTACGGTATGTGCCACAGCGAGAGCAATAAGTGCTTTTTCCCGCTCAGTGAGCGCACCTTCTTTAAAAACCTCGGCGTACCAGCTGAAAAATTTATCAGCCATGGGCTTTTGCCAGGCCCCAATATTTCCAAACTTTTTCAGGTCTTCCGGGTCAAAGTAGTGTTTAGTGGACATTGCTAGGAGTTGTTTGTGAGCGAATGCAAGTTGTGCACACCTCGTGTATGGCGAGGTGTGCGTATGATTTTTTTTAAAAATAGACGACAAAATTAGGTGCTCCGATCCGAACGAACGGATTTAGTACCAGGACAGAATCAAGATGTCTCGCCTCGGACAAAAGCGGGGGCGGGCGTGTGTTAGCGCTTTGCTACCGAACGCGGCTTGGGTCTGTTGGGCACCATTGACCGCAAATCCTCTTCTGAAAGTTCGGGCAGTTCTTCGCTGCCGGCGCTCTCCAACATTGGGTTTGCTACCGACCGCCGAGCTACCGGGGCTGCTGCACCGGGAAGATTGCGTTCAATACTCTTGGCCACTTTTACAAGCGTTTCAAAGTAAATAGGCGAGGTTGCATACCCCGCTTTGGCAATTTCTGCAAAAAAGGCTTCGTAGTTGAGGCCTACTTTCAGCGCCTCAGTGTAGCGCTTGTTGGTCAGGAAAAACAACGTGTGGTCGTTGAACGAGCCTTCCGCAGTATCGTATTTCCGGAACCAGTCTTTCACTTTGTACTTCCACCTTTTCGGCCCGACCTGCTCAACCGACAGCACCTCCGGAAACAAATTTCCTTTGTTCGGGCTGTCCAGAAATTCCGTAGTTGTGACCAGTTGACGACGGTTCTCCGGATCAGAGGCTTTGGCCTTGATGCCGAAAAACATATTGCCCACGGCTTTTTCGCCCCAGCCGCTTTCCAATGCTGCTTGGGCAAGAATGGCAATGGCACTTATTTTAGCCATTTCCTCTGTTTTTTGAGCAAAAGGCAGGTATGTGGAGACAAAATCTTTGGGTATGAGTTTCATGAAAATAAACTGATGTGTGGGTAGATGATTGACAGGCAAAGAAATGTCGAAAAAATAAGTTTTCAATATTCCGAGGTCATTTAAATTAGTCGTGGATATATTTGCCCAAGCATCACCATGACAAAATTTTAAACCATTCACAACATGAGTAAAATTCCACTGTGGCTTATTGCTCTTCTATTTGTGGGGTACTCGGCTTGGGCAGTCAATTTTTGGCACTGCCACGTCTGCGAATGCTGCGACGGCCAAGTTCCTGCATCTGAAGTTGCAAAAAAGAGTGGCGTGCCATTGTTCAAATGGAACGCCGACAAACCCGAGGCAAATGCCAATTTCGAGGCCTGGAAAAAGGCATTGATCGGAAAAGGCGGCCAGGGCGACACCCTCATCATCAACGGCTGGCAGCGTACGGGTGAAACAGCAGACCTAGGCCTGGCTCGGGCCAAGGCACTCCGCGCCATGCTGCCAGAACTGCCCGACAGCCGCGTTCGCCTGGCCTTCAAGTCTGTTGAAGATGCCCTCGCTGATGGCAGCCCGCCGATGGAGTCGGCCGATTTTTCCTGGCTCAAGATGGTACTCGCCATGGAGGAAGGGGCTATCATCGAATCGGACAACGACGTGATATTCCTTTTCCCGTTCAAGTCCACCGAAAAGGACCAAAATCCGAAAGTGGATGCCTATCTGACCAAATTGGTTGATAAGCACAAGTCCACGAAGACGACCTTCCTGCTCGTCGGGCACACCGACAACGTAGGCGAGGATGCCGCCAACGTTCAACTGGGACTCGCCCGTGCCAAGGGCATTGCCAAGTTCCTGATCGACAATGGCATCGCTACCGACCGTATCAAAGTGGATTCCAAGGGCGAAAGCAAACCCGTGGCAGACAACAGCACCGACGATGGCAGGCACCAAAACCGCCGCGTCGTGCTCACTACCGTCAACCGTTAACTGATCAAAACAAATTCAACACCATGTACTTTGCCTATATATTTCTCAACAGTTTCACCGAAAACCTGCCCGTTGGCCTCGCCCTGTGCATCGTTCCGTTCATCCTGGGCTGGCTGGCTGCCTATATCTTCCACAAAGTGACAGCACTTCGCGACGAAAATACAGAGTTGAACCTCAAGGTCAGCGACCAGAATAATGCTATCACTGAACTGCGCCTGAACCTGTCCAAAACCGAGGCAGATCTGGAATCCAAGACAGGCGACCTGCGCAAGGCCAAGGATGCGCTCATCATGTGTGAAAGCGAACGCAACGCGCTGCGCGAACAGGCTGGCGGCGATGGAAAAAGCAGTAAATCGGTAAAAGCCCCGCCCGCAGCCGCTGCTGCTGAAGTGCGTACGGTTATGTTCGCCGGCGCCAAAGTAAAATGGGACAGCTTGGAAGTCGTGGAAGGGATCGGTCCAAAAGTATCCAAACTATTGAATGAAGCGGGTATCACAACATGGGCTCAGTTGTCCATGACGTCGCCCTACCGCCTGCGCGAGATACTCGATGCCGGTGGAGCACAGTTCAAACTAATGGACCCGGAAACGTGGCCCAAACAAGCCGACATGGCAGTCAACGAAAAATGGGACGACCTGAAAAAATTGCAGGACGAACTAGATGGCGGCAAAGCCAAGTAACCTGTTGTTCTTCATTGAAAAAAAACAAGCGGCCCGTCATCACACGATGATGGGCCGCTGTTTGTTCACCCTGTTTGGGCGCCTGCCTGTTGTAACTGGGACAAGGCGCAGAGAGGTCAATTTATTTCACTTGCAGCCAGCGGGCCGTTCTTGCGTCAGGTACAGGTCAATCTGCTCGCCAACGCGCATGATGCCCTCCGGGTCGTACTGCGGTGTTTGCCGCCAGACGTAGGCGCTAAGTTCGTCTGTCACTGTTCCATCCTTGATGATGGTGCCGACATTCAGGTTGCTACTGCTGATTAGAAAACGGGCCGCGTCGTAGGTTTGGCAAACACAGTCGGGGATTTCGACCACGAGCGCCACCTGCTCAGAAACTATGAAATCAATCGTCGCACCCATTTCCACACGATAACCGTCGCGAATTTCTTCTGTGATCGTGTCGCCTTGAAAAAGTACAGCCACGATCGTGTTAGGCGACAATTTGGGGTCGGCTACCCGGGCAAGCACACGGGGTTTGAGACCAAGGCGGGTACATTTTCGGCTGTACAGATCAAAGTCATCGCTACCAACTAGGTCGGGCATTTTAATGATGTCTGGATTGCTTTTCGCAATAGTCAGGTAGATTGTACGCCCTTCTTTAACTCGGCTGCCGGGCTTTGGGTTTTGGGCCAGTACCTGGCCGGCCGGTTTGCCAGGCTCGTAAATGGAATCGTTTACAGACACTTCGAAATCGCGCGAAAGGGCGGCACTCGTAGCTGCCCGATAGCCCATGCCAGTCAGTTTGGGTACCTCCTGGCTTTCGCCATGGTTGGTGTAGCACGTCAGCCACCAAAATGTGAACAAAATCAGACCGCCGAAAAAGCCGAAAAGGCCAAGGCAGTTGCGAACCACAAACGGGGCAGTGAGGAAACTGTACACCTCGAACCCCGCTTGTCGGATGGCGAGCCAAATTTTTTGAATGATGTTTCGTACCAACGCATGGCAAGGGAGCGGGTTGTTGCGTCTCCCTGCGTGCAAAGGTATTTTGAAGATTTTAAAAATGCCCCGACTACCTTTGCGCCAAAACAGCGATTCTTTCAACCTTGAGCACAAAATCGATCCTTTCCCGCCCCAAGGCCAAACAGAAACCACACGCCACTGGCACTTCCCCTGTGCCAGCATCCGTGCTGGAACGCGCCTTCCGCCTCATGGCTACTGCCAAGGCGATGACGGATATTTACGAAGCCAACTTCAAGTTTGTTTCCAAGTATGTACACGCCACCTCGCGTGGGCATGAGGCCGTCCAACTGGCAGTGGCGCTCCAACTACTTCCGCAGGACTATATTTTCCCGTATTACCGGGACGATAGCATCTTGCTCGGTATCGGTGTCCGGCCCTACGACTGCATGCTCCAGCTCATGGCCAAGCGCGATGACCCATTCACTGCTGGGCGTTCGTACTATTGCCACCCAAGCCTGCGCGATGCTGATAAGCCCAAAATCCCGCACCAGAGCAGCGCCACAGGCATGCAGGCCATACCAGCAACGGGTGCCGCCATGGGATTTTGGTACCAGGAAAATACCCATATTCAACAGCCTATGGCCGACGGCCAATTGCCGCTCGTAGTTTGCTCCCTCGGCGATGCTTCTGTCACGGAGGGTGAAGTAAGCGAAGCGTTCCAGATGGCCGTGCTGAAAAAACTGCCCATTCTCTACCTCGTGCAGGACAATGGCTGGGACATTTCAGCCAACGCCGCTGAGACGCGTGTGGCCAACGCTGCTGAATATGCCAAAGGCTTTCCCGGGTTGGAGACTGTCAGTATTGAAGGCAATGATTTCGTTGGGTGCTGGCAAGCGGTGCAGCAAATTTTGGAAAAAATACGCACCGAACGCCGGCCATTTCTTTTACACGCCCGCGTGCCCCTGCTCAACCACCATACTTCCGGTGTACGAATGGAGTGGTATCGCGACGACTTGGCCGAGCACCAGAGTCGTGATCCGCTTCCCCGGCTTCGCCAAACACTGCTCGACCACGGTTTTTCGGAAAAACAAATTCGACAGATGGAGCGCGAAGCCGCTGAAACCGTCGCGACTGATTTTGAAAAAAGTAAAAACGCCGAAGACCCGCGCCCCGAAGACCTGTATACGCATGAATTTGCACCAACGCCGGTTACTGAAGAACGTGGCGAACGCACGCCGGCAGGCCGTGAACCAAAAGTTATGGTCGACTGTGCATTGCTCGCAGTAGATGAACTTTTACGCAAGCACCCCGAGTGCCTGCTGTACGGGCAAGATGTGGGGCGCCGACTTGGCGGGGTTTTTCGCGAAGCGGCTACGCTGGCGGAAAAATTCGGCGACTACCGGGTGTTCAACACGCCCATTCAGGAGGCGTTCATCATCGGAAGCACAACGGGCATGAGTGCCGTAGGGCTGAAACCCATCGTTGAAGTACAGTTTGCTGATTATATCTGGCCAGCGCTCAACCAGCTGTTCACGGAGGTGAGCCGCTCCTGTTATCTCACGAATGGGAAGTGGCCCGTTAGCTGCATACTTCGCGTACCCATTGGTGCCTATGGCAGTGGCGGCCCCTACCACAGCAGCAGCGTGGAAAGTGTAGTGGCCAATATCCGGGGCGTGAAAATCGCCTACCCGAGCAATGGGGCCGATCTGAAAGGCCTGATGAAATCCGCTTACTATGACCCCAATCCGGTCGTTATATTTGAGCACAAGGGGCTGTATTGGAGCAAAGTGCGTGGCACTGAAGCGGCCCGCACAGTGGAGCCCGACGAACAGTATATCATTCCCTTTGGCAAAGCCCGCACTGCCCTCGAAGCCGATCCGGATTTGGTGAAACAAGGCAAAACGCTGGTCATTGTCACCTACGGTATGGGTGTGCATTGGGCGTTGAATGCAGCCCGACTGTACGAGGGCAGGGTAGAGGTGCTCGACCTTCGCACGCTTAATCCGTTGGATGAACAAGCCATGTACGATTTGGCTAAACGCCACGGAAAAGTGCTCGTGGTGACCGAGGAGCCAGTTAATAACACCTATGCCCAAAGCCTGGCAGCCCGTATTTCCGAAACCTGTTTCGAGTGGCTGGACGCGCCTGTACGCACGCTTGGAGCGGCCAATATGCCGGCTATTCCGCTCAATTCAGTACTGGAGCAGGAGATGATTCCTTCCATCGAGAAAGTGGCAGCGGCGGTGGAGGCTTTGTTAGACTATTGAAATGGCTGCCTATTTTTGAAAATTACAATTTGAAACGTATGAACCAACAGCTACACCTGCTCGACCACCTGGTCTTCCTTGTTTATTTCCTCGGCGTGTCTGCGTTTGGCTATTGGTTGTACCGCCGAAAAACAACGGAACAAACTGCCGCGTCTTTTTTCCTGGCCGAAGGTGCGCTCACCTGGTGGGCTATCGGCGCCTCGCTCATCGCTTCCAACATCAGCGCCGAGCAGTTCATCGGTATGTCGGGGTCGGGCTTTGCGATGGGTCTGGCCATTGCTTCCTACGAATGGATGGCCGCAGCGACGCTGATTGTGGTTGCCGTATTTTTCCTGCCCATTTACCTGCGAAACAAGATTTACACCATGCCCCAGTTTTTGGCGCAACGGTACAGCCCGGTTGTAGCCACGATTATGGCGGCGTTCTGGTTGCTGGTCTATGTGTTTGTGAATCTGACGGCTATTCTGTACCTGGGCGGACTCGCAGTGAGCACTATTTCGGGCTTCTCGTCCACAGCCTGCATCATTTTTCTGACAATATTTGCCATTCTGATCACCCTTGGCGGGATGAAAGTGATAGGTTACACCGATGTGATTCAGGTATTAGTCCTCGTTTTGGGCGGGCTGGCAACCACCTACCTCGCGCTCGACCTGGTAGCCAAAGAATTTGGGTCAAGTGGTGCCTGGAGCGGTTTGCGGCTGTTGAAGGAACAGGCTGCTTCGCATTTTCATATGATCTTCGAGCCGGGGCAGCGGATGATGCCCGACGGCAAAGGCGGCCTGGAAGATGCGTATAACAAACTGCCCGGCCTGGCCGTGATCATCGGTGCCATGTGGATCGCCAATCTCAGTTACTGGGGATTCAACCAGTATATCACCCAGCGTGCCTTGGGGGCAGACTTGAAAACGGCGCGTTCGGGCTTACTCTTTGCAGCATTTCTGAAACTGCTCATGCCGGTCATTGTGGTGCTGCCAGGCATAGCCGCTTATGTACTCCACCAGCAGGGCCACTTCCAGTTGGAAATGACCGAAGAGGG
Organism: Saprospiraceae bacterium; assembly: GCA_046153695.1. Lineage (GTDB taxonomy): Bacteria > Bacteroidota > Bacteroidia > Chitinophagales > Saprospiraceae > M3007. Next base: position 15,390 of record JBJXEZ010000162.1, on the reverse strand, counting down.
CGTACTAATCCCCGACAAAGCCTATCCGGTATTGCTTGATCTGCTGCCAATGGGCCTAAAGGGCTTGGCTTTTGCCGCTCTGACAGCGGCCATTGTCGCTTCGCTGGCGGGCAAGGCCAATAGCATATCCACCATTTTTGTGCTCGATTTATACAAAAAATACTTCGACCCCGCCGCCGACGAGCGGAAGCAGGTGCTTGTGGGGCGTGTTGTTATTGTGATTGCCCTGTGCACCGGTGCCGCAGTGGCACCTGTACTGGCCAACTTCGGCCAGGCATTTCAGTTCATCCAGGATTTCACCGGCCTGATTTCGCCAGGCGTGGTGGCTATTTTCTTGCTGGGTTTTTTCTGGAAACGCACCACGACGATGGCCGCATTGGCTGGGGCGCTGGCCACTATCCCGATCGGTCTGTTACTGGAAACGATGTACAAATCAATGCCGTTCTTTCACCGCATGGGCTGGGTTTTTGCCATACTGGTGGGCCTCATGGCCGTGATTAGTCTGTTCGAAACCAGGGGAAAAACACAAAACCAAAAGATAGAAGTTGACGACAGGGAATTTCGTGTGGAGACCGGGTTTGCGGTTAGCGCCATTCTCATACTGGGGATTTTGACGGCGCTGTACTGGGCGTTTTGGTGAGAATAAGTGTTTGCTAAATTTTTGACGGTATTTTTGCCCCGGAATGGAAATACGCGGAAAACTCTTGATCGGCCTTATCGGCATGGTGGCGCTCGACTGGGCGGGTATGCCTCTCGGTGCTTTGTGGGGGTTCATGCTCGGCTCGTTGTTGGGACACTTTTTCTACGATCGGCGGCGCGATTTTGATGCTTCCGAGCAGGAATTCAGGGATTACCAGCGGCGGCAGGGGGCTTTCATTTACCATGTTTTTGCATTGTGCGCCAAAATGGCCAAGTGCGACGGGCCGGTAAATAACAACGAAGTAACCTTCATGGAGCGCCTTATCCGGCAACATTTCCGCCTGACCGACCGCGCCCGCAAGGACGTAATCAGCGTTTGGAAAGCCGCCAAAGATTCCGAAGTGCCGTTCGAGAACTATGCCCGACTATTTTACAGCGAGTTTGCCCAAGAGCGGCACCAGGTGCTCAATATGATGGACCTGCTTTTTTCCACAGCCGCTGCTGATGGTGGCCTGCACCCGCAGGAACAGGAGTTGTTGCTCCGCGCAGCCGGACTTTTTCACATCAGCCGCTTGCAGTTTGACAGGATTAGAGCCCGGCATTACCAAACCCCGCCCGCACATGAGCCGCCACCTCGTTGGTCGCCACTCGATCCGCATTACGCCATCCTCGGCGCTCAGCCGAGCGACTCATTGGATGTGATCAAGCAGAAATTTCGTAAACTGGCTATGCAGTGGCACCCTGACAAACTCCAGGCTCGTGGTGCATCGGCCGAGGCAGTTCGGCACGCCAAGGAAAAATTTCAACAAATAAACGAAGCCTACGAAAGAATCATCGAGGCGAAAAAATGACGGCATGACACAAGATTTGTGCAACACCAGGTGACCGCATTACTGCAACTGTTTCTGCAATTCGACTGATTGTTCGTGTCGCCCGCTGCCGGGAGGAATACTCCGCAGGGTACGGACGCAAGCATCGCGCTGGCCTTGCCGCAGGTATGTGAGAGCGAGGTACCATGTCGCCTCTTCTGCCCAAATATTTGTACTACTTGCGACTTGCTCAAAAAGGGAAACGGCTTGGTCGTACTGGCCCAGTTCTAATTGGCAGAGTCCGGCAAACACTCGAGCCTGTTCATCGCTTGGGTTTTGAGCCAGATGCGCATTCAGACCACGCAGGGCTTCGGCAAAACTTTGGCTGTTAAAGGCAGTTTCTGCAGCTGACAGGTCGGGTTTTTCGGCATTGCCGCGCACGACAAAATCGGCTTCCGGCATGGTGCCATATTGGGCATAGAGGCGCTCGTAGGAGGGTGGGCGAAGGAAAAGCCATGCGGCTACTACTGTGGCAGCCAATGCCGCTGCCGCGGCCCACCACGTTGGGCTTAAACGAAAAATGCGGCCTCCACCCCTGCCAGACTGCCCCGATTCGGAGATCGTTTGGAAGTGTGCCGAACCGATTTGGCGCAATGTTTCGGCGAGAGCGACATCTGCCTGTTCGTCGGCCCATTGTGCTTGCAACCGTTTGCGGGTTTCCTGTACTATGGCAAGTGCGCGGGATAATTCAGAGTTGTCTCGGATTTCGGCATCGAAAGCCTGCCGTTCTTGGTCGGACAGCGTTCCGTCGAGGTAATCTTCGATTAATGTGTAAAGTTCTGGAGCCATGGCGGGCTATTTTAGAGTGGGAAATTCGGGCGCGGTCTGGATCCATTCGGTCAGTTGGGCGACGCACTCGGATTTTCGCTTGCGGGCATAGCCGTAGGTCATTCCGAGGGTTTCGCTGACTTCCTGCATGGAGATGCCAGTCCACGAAAGTTTCAGCAAGGCACGGCAGTTTTCGGACAACTTGTCAAAAAAACGGCGGAACAAATTATTGCGCTCGTCTTCCATCAATACCGATTCGGCAAGTGCGTCTGCTTCTATTTCGTCCATAAATCGCTCGGTATCGGAAATTGTTACCGTCGTCCGTTTTCGGCGCTTGATCTCGTTGAGCCATTTGCCCCGGCAAACGAGGTACAGATACGCTTCAAACGGGCATGTGAGCACAAATTCCGGTCGTCGGGCTTGGTGGGTTAAGGCCAGCAGGGCTTCTTGAAAAATGTCGCGGGCATCGTCGGCACTGCCACTATTGGCGCACACGAGTCGCTCAATACGGGCAGCAAAACGGGTGTAGATGTCGGCGATCCCCCGGTTGTCATTGTCGAGTAGGGCTTGGACGTATCGGGAATCGGGGTGCGGCGCTGCACTCATGCGGTCGTATTTTCGTTTGCGCCAAAGGTAGCGGGGGCGGTTGAAATTTTTTTTTTAAAATGGGAACGAGGGGGTAACAGTTGGGCTCCAGTGCGGATTTGAATCGAAAGCAACTGTCTTGGACACGGCTAATTAACTCCTGAATTTTTCCAAACCAGCCAACCTGAGAAACTCCAACCTGAAAAACTGTTCAAATTCGACCTGCGAATCATCGTGGATTAACCAGTCCGCTCAGTTCGTCCATCCACACCATCCGGCCCTGAAGTTTTTCAATCTTCTGTGCCACACTGCCCCATTCGCCCCAGCGCACCATTCGCAGCCCTGCCCGCAACCATTTGCCGGGCGGGGCTGCTATCGGTTTGGCCACGGCGGCCACGCCCAAGTCGAGGGTGTCAATGGCGCGGGGGTGCATGTCGTTGCTGAGGCGGGCAATCGTGGTGGCAACGGTCCAGGCACCGTCGCGGCCCAGCCCGATTAGTTTGTTCGACAGGCGCTCGTCGTGGTTGCTGAGTACCTTGTCCACCAGCCAGAGTATGGGGAAAATTTGGGCCAAACGGTCCTGTACCGGATTTACCAACCCGGCGATCACGTCGTTGATACGGTTGAAATCGCGCTCCAGGTCGTTAATTTTTTCGCCGGGATTTGTCTGCCCGGCGGCGATTCCGAGGTCCAGGTCAATGTGCGCATTGATGCCTAAAAGTATATGCTGGAGTACGGTGAGGTCACCGTTTTCGGCGGCCCTGAATGCCTGATCCCACGATCGGGTGGTCGGTTTTCCTGCTTGCCAGGCATCGAATGCGTCGAAGTAGCGCTGTGCGAAAACCACATCAAGGCGCTCCATACGCGGGCCGTCCTCGAATGTATTGTTTGTGATGCCGTTTTGTACAGCCTCGGTCATCAGGCGGTATACAACAGCGAAATAACCCAATGGTGAGTTGTTTGCTTTGGCCCATTCGATGATAACTGCGAGGCGCGCGAGTACATCAGAGATGGTGGTCACGGTCCGATTTTTTTACAGCCAACCAAGGAACGGCTCTTCCAGGATTGCTTTTAGTTGTTGCAGGAAACGGGCCGCGTCGGCGCCGTTGATCACGCGGTGATCCCATCCGATTGTCATGGGCATCATCAGGCGCGGTTCGAAGGCTGTGCCATTCCACACCGGTTCGTGGTGGGCGGCTGTGATACTCAGGATCGCTACCTCGGGCCAGTTAACAATGGAAATCATGTTGGTGCCACCGATGCCGCCGATGTTGGAAATACTGAAGGTGCCGCCCTCTAGGTCTTCCAACTTGTTTTTGCCATCGCGGGTGCGGGTGCTGAGTTCAGTCAGTTCCACGGCAATCTCTGTGAGGCTTTTCTTATCCACGTTTCGGATTACGGGAACCAACAGGCCGCGCGGGGTATCCACGGCTATACCGATATTGTAGAATTTTTTGAAAATCACCTCCCGTTTTTCCAGGTCATAACTGGCGTTAAACTGGGGCATTTTGCGCAACACGGCTGCCACGGCTTTGGCGAGGATGGCAGTGGTGGTTAGGCTGCCGCCAGCGATTTTCACCTGTTCTTTGTACTGCTGGCGCAGTTGTTCCAGTCGGGTGATGTCGGCTTTTTCGGAAATCCAGGCGTGCGGAATGGCGTTGAAGGCGTACACCATGTTGTCGGCCGTAACGACACCAATGCGGCTCTGTGGTTGGCGATCGGTAGTGCCGAATTTGTCAAAGTTGGGCAAGGGCTTGTGGGCTGGTCCCGCTCCTGGCATGGCAGAGCCTCCCGCTGTGTCCAATTTTTGCTTCACAAAATCCATCACGTCTTTGTACGAAATCCGGTCGCTGCCGCTTTGCGGATGTACGTTTGCCAAGTCAATGCCCAGTTCCTTGGCTCGTTTGCGGGCAAGTGGGCTGGTTCGCATCGTGCCTGACAAAGCCTTGGTCTCCACGGTAGTAGCGGGTGCATCAACGTTTTTCGATTCCTGGGGAGGGGCCACAGGCTGCGGTGTGGTCGGGGCTGGAGTGGAAGCGGCAGGTTTGGGCGTTTCGGCAGCGCCAGCGGTTTGCAAGCGGAGAATGGCTGCGCCTTCACCGACATCGTCGCCAATTTTTACGAAGATTTCTTCTACTGTGCCGTCGGCATCCACGGGTATTTCGGCATCCACTTTGTCGGTGCCAACGGTGATCACGATTTGTTCTTTGCTAACGGTATCGCCTGGTTTGACGTGAATTTCGGTGATTTTTCCGGTCATTCCGTCGCCAAGAGCGGGCAGTTTATATTCGTACGTCATGGAATTGATGCTATTTCAGGCGGGCAAAGATGAGGCAAATGATTGGTTTTGCATCAAAACCGTGCAGTGATTCCCCCCAGGATATTGGTGCCAAACATGGGATAACTCAGCCAACGTTCGCGGGTGTTGTTGAGCACATTGTTCACGTCGAGGAAAAGTCCGAAGTTTTTACCGATCCGATAGGTGCCGCCGAAACTGAGGTCGAAAAGCCCGCCAGTGAAATGGGGTTGTTCTTCGCTGTCGCGGAATGCGATGTCATCGGCAAAGAAAACCTCTCCTTTTAGCGTGGCCTTGCCGTCAAGCAGCGTGTATACGGCACCACCGTTGAACTCAATACTAGGCAGGCCCCACGGTTCATTTTCGTTGTTTAATTCATAGCGGTTGTAACTCAGCACGCCAGTCACAGCCAAGTCTTTGATTGGCCTGAATTTGATTGTGCCGGTAATGCCGAAGATATCTGCCGTGTCGAACACCGTAGCAAAGCGCGTAATACCCGGCCGACCAACAGAGTCGAACTGGGCCTGATACAACGCAAGGTCGCTGGCTTTGCCATAGCTGATGCGGCCCTGGTATTCCAAAAAGCCGAGATTGCCCTTGGCACCGCCATAAAATTCCCGCCAAGTGGTATTGCGCAGTTCGGACAGCCGCATTTGTAAAAACGGGTTGTACGCCGACATACTGCGGTACGTGTTTTTGCGCAGGTCGCCACCGGCACCGGCGAAGACCTGAAGGCCGTCGCCCCAGAGGCGAAGTAGCAGCTCGACGTCGGGAAAAATAGAGAACTCATCCCGGTTGCTGGCGAAGTTGCCGCCCACCTTCAGTTTCATAAAATCGGCGTGAAACGTGAAAGACGGCTGGAGGTAGATGTTGTTTAGTTTTTGATCGGCAGTATCGCTGTACGACGTAAAATCCGTTCGAATACCTACTCGCAAGGGATGCTTTTCAGCAAACCATTTGGTGGCGTTCAGGTCGAGGTTGAAACCGGTCTCGTCGTTGGCAAAGTTATCCTTCAGGATGTACAGGCTTGGGGCGATGGAAAAATTGAGGTCCATATCCGTCCGGGAAGCGTTGTACACGCGACCGCCGATGTCGAAGATGGCGAAATTTTGGCGCACCTGCTCACCATCGAACTGGAGGGAATCATGGTCGTAGCCGTAAAAATAGACCTGGTCATAGCTATAGCCCACGCGGCCCTCTACAGCGAGGTTGTTGTCGAGGTACAGGTTGCCGTTGAGCAGGGCATCAGTGTTGGCAAACTTCTGGTTTTCATACGTCTTGCGTTCGGCCTGATGGTGGCGGAGCCAGACCTTGCCGTCAAATTTTTTTCCTGAAGAAAACGCATAGCCGACTTCACCATAAAGGCTCGTCGGAACGCCACCGCCCGCTTTGAGAAAACCGTTGTACGTTTTTTCCGGCTTGACGGTCTTCATGCCAATGGGGCGCAGCACAGGCGCTTCGTAATTGACGGCCAGTGGCTTGGGCGGTACCAAGTAATCTTGCCGCTTGGTAGCCGTATCGAGGGGCGGCAGTGTAGGGGGCACGTCTAACTTGTTGGATTCCAGCAGGCGTGCGTCAAAATCCTTGATGATGCTCACGTTTTCCGTGGGCAGGTCTTTTTGAGCAAAAAGAGCTGGGGCAAAAAAACCAAAAGCGAAGAATAGGAACAGCGTTTTGTTCATAATTGAGACAGAAGGTTGGAAAGTTGGCAGGTTTCTGGTTTGAGGGTTGCTGGTTGGACAACCAGAAACTCAATTCCCTTCGTCCAGTTGTAGCAGGTCAATGCCCTTGGCACCCTTGGGCTGATCGGCCTTGATATTGTTCAGTTTGTTGTATTTCTCGCGCGCTTCGGCTATGATCTTGGGGTCGCCCTTGAAGTTTTCCAGAACGGCCTCCAGGGCAGCGGAAGCACTGCTTTTGTCGCCTTTGCCCGCGTACACATCTGAAAGCAGGATCAGGTTTCGTGCGATCCAGTCGTCGTAGCCGGCGCTGGCCTGGTTGGCGGTGCCGATGAGTGCCTCCGCTTGGTCGTAGCTGCGCTGGCGGTACAGGATTTGCGCCAGCAAGTGGTACGACTCAGCCATGATGACCGATGTTGAGCTCTGGATTACGCGTTGCAATTGGGGCTGTGCGCGGGAGAAGTCGCCGCGGTCGTAGGCCATTTTGCCGAGGTAAAAACTGGCCGTGGCTACCTGTTCAGGTGAAGCCAGCGAGGATTCCGATACTTTCTGTGCGTATTCGGCCAGCACGGCAGAGTTGTTGGTGGCATAGGCCGCACGCATGACAAGCACTTGGGCCTCAAAGCGCGACGACTCAGAAACCGAGGCCTCTTCCCACTTACGGGCGTATTCCAGTGCAGAAGCGTTGTCCTTGGTGTAGCCGTAAGCCAACAAAGCGGCCTTTTCGCTAGCCTTGGCGTAGTGCTTGCTCGGCCCTTTGCCCACTACAAATCCGTAGTCTTTGAGCGCCATGTCATACTTGGCGATGCTGGGGTGGGAGTAACTCTCTGCCCGCATAAAATAGGCTGGCAAAATGTAACGCCCGTTAGCATACTTGGCCAAATAATTGGTAAAACCATCGATAGCAAGGGCATAGCGGCCATCCTGATACTGAAATTCGGCGGACTGGAACGTCACGCTGTCTTTAGATGCGGAGTTTACGTTGTAGCCGGGACGGGTTTCGAGGAAGGCGAAGTACTCGTCGGGGCGGTTCAGATCGCGCACATAAATTTCCTCGATAGCAGCAAGGGCATCTTTGGCCTCGGTGTTTTCAGGGTTGTTGTCGAACACCTGCTTGTAATATTCCAGCGCAGAACGGGCGTTGCCCTGGTTGTAAGCGATCAGACCGAGTTTGAGCAAGGCTTTATTCACGAGCCTGGAGCGCCCGCGGAAGTCGGTGACGATTCGGCGCAACGGCGGCACGGCCTGGTCGTTGCGGCCCATTTCCTGATAGGTTTCGCCAATTTGGAAAAGCGCGTCGTCGGTGAAGCGGCTGTTCGGGTAGTTTTTTACCAGGTCTTCCAGCGCAATAATCTTGTCGAGCGGGTTGCCGGTGAGGCCCTTGATGACCGCTTTTTGGTAAATGGCGTACTCGTAGCCGTCGTATCGTTTGCTGATGGCCTCCTCGTAAAAGCCGATGGCTTCGCGGTACTGGTTGCGCTTGAAATGACAATCGCCGGCGCGAAGAGTAGCATCACCCAATACGCCCGATTTGATCTGTTCGGACTGGATATTTTTGATGTTTTTCTTGATGCCCTCTACGGTTTGTTTGAAACTGGCCAGCGCGTTTGTGTAGTCATTCAGTTTGAGCAGGTTGTAACCCTGCACGTAGTTGCCCATCGCCAGGTTGCTCTCGTCGGGCAGATCGTTATAGTTTTTTGCCTGATTGAGAAAAGCGCCGATATGGCTTTTGCTGATCGTGTACTCGGCTTTTTCATTGGAAATGGATCCGAGCCAGAACGAGCACAGAGCGGCGGTGCGTTTGTTGATGGGGTTGTCCAGCGATTTATTGAAAAAGCGGCGAGACTCGTCGTGCTGCTTGTCTTTGTACAGTTGCACGCCGCGCAGGTAGCACACTTGTTGGTAAATTTCGTTCAGGCGGGGTGTGCGGTTTTTCACGCCCTCGAGTGTAGCGATGGCACGGTCGTAGTCGCGGGTATTCAGGAAGAGTTCGCCCATCAGCGCCTGCGCGTCTTCGTAATAGCGGGACGTTGGCTGCACATTTTGCAGGGCCACGAGGGCATCGCGGTCGTACTTGAGCTCGTAACTCAGTTTGGCGTAGTTGAACAGCGCGTCGTCTTTTACCGAAAGGTCGTAGTTGAGCGCCGAAGCCTGCCCGAAGGCCGTGCGGGCGGCAAATTTGTTGTTCGTGCGCAAGTAGCAGTCTGCCAGGTGGTACAGGCCGTTTTGGCCCATGGCGTTGTCCTTGTCCTGTTTGGTTTGCGCCTCAAAATTGGTGATGGCCTGCTTGTGAAAGCCATTTTGGTACTGGGCGTAGCCGAGTTGGTAGTAGTCCACCGAGCGCAATACGGACCGATCCAGGTTGTTTGCGGCGAATTCTAAGTAGGGTAGGGCGCGTTTGTAGTCGGCTTTTTCGAAATAGGCCTTCCCGACGAGTTGATTGATCTCGGGTCGGTTTTTTATTTGCTCTTCCTTGGCTTTCGCGCCGCCGTAGGAAATGACGAGGTCGTGCTGTTTTTTGGCAAAATAAATCTGCGTGAGGTAGTAAGGCACGCTGCGGCTGTACTCTTTGGCCTGCTCGCAGCGCTGAAACGACTTGGCAGCCTCGTCGTATTTGCCTTCAAAAAAGGAACAGCAGCCGTAGTAGTAATTGGCCGGGAAATACCACTCCGTGCGGGTGTTTTCCTTCAGACCGCCGAAAGCGGTTTTTGCTTGCGCAAATTTCTTGGTGCGGAAATAACTGTAGCCCTGCTTGAACCGGATTTCGTTGCGCGTGGCACCTGCGGATGCACTGGTGGGTGCCAGATCGTAGTAGGCGAGCGCCTCGTCGTACTTTTCGTCCTCGAAATAGTAGTTGCCGATCTCAAGAGCGGCCTGGCTCGACTCCGGCGAAGGGGCCTGGCTGCGCAAAAAGTCGAACACCTGCTTTTCGGCCTCCGGCTGCTCCAGCCGCACGGCGCATTTGGCGTGGTACAGTTCGGCATCGGCCTTAAGCGCCGTCCATTCCGGTTCGTTCACCGGTCGGAGCTGATCTGCTGCCTCGCGAAATTCCTTTTGGGCCAGCCCGAACAGGTTTTGGTTGTAAAAATCCACGCCGCGCTTGTAGGAGAGGTTGGCTTCAGTAAATACGGTGGATTGTTGGGCAAATAGCAGGAACGGGGCTGCAAGCAGGAAGAAAATGATGGTGCCTTTCCGAAGGATCATGGCTGCGATTTTTCGATTTTTGATGGACTGGTGGTAAAGTATCACAGAGGCTCACCGAGTGTGACTTTGAAAAAAGTGACACAGAGGCTCACCGAGTTTTTAGAGGCTCACCGAGTGTGACTTTTTCGCGCCACGCCGGGCAACACACTTCTACTCAAGCCCGGTTCGACAAACGAAACATAACACCCAGACACTTGCACTGCCGACGATTTTTGGCATTTCCTTAACGTTCGACTGGACGACAAGCGGCGACAAAAGTAGGCAAGGTTAGTGAGGTTTTTTCTCGGTTAGGACAAAAGTTCGGCCAGCGACCCCGTGCGGTCCAGCACTATTCGGCCTTTGGCATCCGGGGCGACATAACCGGCCTCAGCCAGGGGGTCGTGCTCGAAAAACAGGATTTGCCTTTTTTCTGCAGCCTCGGCCAGCAGGGCGGCCTTTTCCTCCAGCGTGACCAAGGGCCGCACATCGTAGGCCATCACGTAAGGCATACCCACGTGCCATTGCGCGGGCAGTGCGTCCGCACAAAAAACCACCGTGCCGTGGGCCGTTTGCAATACCGGGACCATCATCGCCTCGGTGTGCCCGTAGAAAAAACGCACCCGAAAACCGGGCAAAAACTCGATGTCTTGACGCACGTCCACGAACCGCAAGCGGCCCTTTTCGTGCAGAGGAACGAAATTTTCGGCCAAAAAGGACGCTTTTTCACGCGGATTCGGGTCAATGGCCCAGCGGTAGTGTGCTTCGTTGGTCCAGTACACAGCGTTGGGGAACGCGGGTTCGATAAGGCCGGTCTGTTCGTCGCGCCAGAGCGCCCCGCCGCAGTGGTCGAAGTGCAAGTGTGTGAGGAAAACGTCGGTCACGTCCTCGCGCTGTACCCCCGCATGTGCGAGCGAGCCGAACAACGATTCGGTGCCGTGCGGCTCGAAGTGGCTGCGGAACTTGTCGTCCTGCTTGTTGCCCATGCCGGTGTCAATCAGGATTTTTCGGCCCTCGGTCTCCACTAAAAGGACGCGCAAGGCCCAGGTACACATGTTGTTCGCATCGGGCGGGTTCATTTTTTCCCACATACGCTTGGGCACAACGCCGAACATGGCACCGCCGTCGAGTTTGAAATAGCCGGTGAGGATACTGGTGAGTTTCAAAATCCGATCTTTTTTTTGCCTTCTGTTGTCCCGCGTTTGAGCGCGGCCATACGGATGGCTGTGACGGCGGCTTCCACGCCCTTGTTGCCGTGCTTGCCCCCGGCACGGTCGAGTGCCTGCTGCTCGTCGTTGGGCGTGAGCACCCCGAACACGAACGGCTTGCCGGAAGCGAGGCTCAGGTGGACGAGGCCCTGGGCTACGGCCTGGCTGATGTATTCGTTGTGGTTCGTTTCGCCCTTGATGACACAGCCAAGGCAGATAACCGCATCGAGGTTCTTTTGTCCGTTGAGGATGCGTGCTCCAGCGGGAAGTTCGAACGAACCGGGCACCTGTACCGTGTGGATGTTGTCGGATTTGGCACCGTGCAGAATCAGTGTGTCGTAGCAACCCTCGTACAACGCGTGCGTGATGTGGGCGTTCCACTCGGCTACCACGATGCCGAACGACATTTCCGCTGCCGAAGGCACGGATTCGGAGTCGTATTTGGAAAGATTTTTCAATGCGCTGGCCATGTTGTCCGGTGCTATTTGGGTGCGACGTGCCGGAAGCGGTACGCCGGGCCTTTGATTTCGTAGGCGTATTTTTCGTTGGGGCGGGTGTTCACCAGGTTGTAGAAGGTGAGGGTATCGTTGGTGCCGTTGTAGCGGAAGCCGAACATTTTTTCCGAATCCGGCTTGTCGTGCCTGGAAAGGGTTATGATGTCAATTGCTTCTTCGCCAACGAAGCAGTCGCCGCCAGTGCAAACCGAATACTTGCTGTACTCGCCCCATTTCAAGATAAAACCATCGGGAGCGAATATGGCGGTGTCGCGACCTGTCCCGCCCTTGCCAATCGGCAACATGAGACCGCCAAATAGGTTGTGGTTCAGTGCCGCTTTGAATGCCGAGTACCCGTCCTGTACTTCCGCTTTGGATTTGACGAACCGATCCATTTTCATTGTTCCTTGCGTGCCGTCGAACAGCGTCATTTCCTTGCTGCCCTTGGAGTCGTACATCAAAAAAACGGACTTATTCTGGCTGGCTCCCTTGACCTCCAGTGTGTCTCTTTTGAAAATTACCGGCAGTGTCCACGACTCAAAGCCGTTGTAGCAGATTACGCTGTCGGGTTTGTTTGGATCAAACTCGAAAGCATACGCGTACGGTGTATGGGCGTAGTTCATGGCGCTGAGCACCGAGCCGTACTGGTTGGCGCGGGCGCAAAAATCCATCGCGATCCAGTAACCGGCCAACAGCACGGGACTGGCGTGGTTTTCGGCAGCTTGTTGCGTATCGGATTTGGAAGAATCCGGTTTGCAACCGGCAATAAAAGCGAGGGCAAAGAACAGAATAATGGTGTTTTTCATACGCGGGTGAAAACAGGTTGGGTTTTCGGGGGCAAAAATAGCGTCATCGCCACCAAAATCCACAACTTGTTTGTACCCTTGCTGCCACAATAATCAACTACACGTATGCTCGACTTCGAACTCCACGATCAGGAATACATCCAACTCAATAATTTGCTCAAGGTGCTGCACCTGGTGGGCACTGGTGGCGAGGCCAATATTCGGATCGTTTGCGGCGAAGTGTTAGTGAATGGCGAGGTGGAAACCCGCAAGCGCCGGAAACTGCGTGCGGGAGATGTAGTGGAGTTTTTTGAAAAAAAAATTAAGGTGTCGTAAAGGTTTGCAGTGACCTGTCAGACGTAAAGTCAAAAAAAGTGTCGCAGAGGCCTCTGCGACACTTTTTTTGTCAAAACTCAGGCACTTAGTGCCTGTTATCGTATCACGGTCACATCGCCCCGGTACAGCAATGTCCTGCCGTCAAGGAAGCGGACCTCGATGAGGTACACATACACACCTGGGTTGACCATTTGCCCGCGGAAGCGACCGTCCCAGCCTTCTGAGAAATCATTGTTGTTCGGTACAAACTTTTCGCGCTCATACATCAGGTTGCCCCAGCGGTCGAAGACTCGCATGTAGTTTATGATGTCCACGCCCCGCCCAATGTTGGGGTTGAAGTGGTCATTCAGTGAGGCATTTGCTCCGGGTAGGAATGCGTTGGGAATGTACACGTTGCGGTTCGGGTCAATATTTACCTGAATGCTTGCCGTGGCCGAACACCCGTTTGCATCGTACACTATGATGGTGTAGTTCTCCGACTCATACGTGCGAGTGAACGGCTCCAGCGTATCCGGGTTGCTCAACGACGTGGGTGGTACCCAATCAAAATCCACTACTGTGGAACCGGATATGATTGGGATCAACTGCAGTGAATCGCCTAGTTCAAGTTCGACCTCGTCGGGGACAAATGCCACAGTAAAGGGCGCGGGTTCGTCCACGAAAATCGTATCCGTCCGTTCGCATCCTTGCCGGTCAATATAGGTGATGTAGTGCTCTCCACCGCCCATGCTGATCGGGAAACCAGGATCGAGGTACACCCCGTTATCGAGGCTGTATTGGTACGGAGCACCAGAACCGCCCGTAATGGAATCAATGAAAAGTGTCGTCTCTTCTCCAAAACACGGGATCGCGTCCCAAGGCATATACACCCCTTGCACAGGTGAGGGGTCGCTCAAAATGATCCCGGTTTGTACGGAAGAGCAGCCTTTGTTATCGGTCACTGTTACGGAATAGGTTCCGGAGGCGAGTTGGTTGATAGGGTTGCCGGTGTTTGTAAGCGGGCCAAAAGCATTTGCCCAAGCGAAGCTATAGGCCGGTGTGCCGCCGGTAACGATTACCCCAAGAGTGCCGTTGCTTTCGCCAAAACAGACCGGGTTTCTCGATTCCAACGGGTCCTTGGTGGCAATGATTTGTGTAGGTTGGTTGATCTGCGTGCTGAAAACCTGCGTACAGCCCTTGTTGTCAGTAACGGTCAGCGTGATCGGCCCGGCCATGAGGCCAGAAGCGATACTGTTCATGGAACCACTGCTCCAAAGGTATGTGTATGGCATGCCGTTACCGCCGGTCAACACCACCTGTGAACGCCCGTCGCTGAGGCCAAAACAGGATACCGAATCGTTTGTGAAAACGGCATTGAACGGTGGCGGGGCGCCGATAAGCACGGAATCTATGACAAAACAACCAAGCACCGGATCCGTCACGGTCACGTAGTTCATGCCCGGGCACAGGTCGGTGCGCGAGGAATCGGTGGAACCGTCGGTCCAAAGGAAGTTGAAATTGGCCAACGTGCCGCTATACGTGACTCCGATGACCGCTCGACCATCGCACTCCCCTGGGCAAGTGGCGGGCACTATACCGGTTTTGGTCACGACCATGGCTGGCGGGTTCGTCAGCACGAAGGTTTTGACCAGCGTACAACCACGGGAGTCCCGTACGGTCACAGTGTAGGTGCCAGCGGGTTTGTTTACGATCACAAAGTTGGTTTCTCCTCCGGGTAACCATTGGTAAGTATAGCCCGGATTACCCCCCTGTATGGTCAGCGCAATGCTGCCGTCGCTGCCGCCAAAACAAGTTGGGCGGGTCAGCGTACTGTCAAACAGCACAAGCGGTGGCTTTGTGGCCAGAAACACCGTGTCCTTAGTGGAGCAGTTGAGGGCATCGAATACAGTGATGATATAGCCGCCGCCGCTCAGGTTGCTTATTTGAGGCGTCCCGCCGAGGGGTGTGTCGTTGATGTTCGTCCAGATGTATGACACCCCAGTCGGGGCATTCACACGCAGGGAACCATCAGCTCCGCACACAACAGAAGTGGAGTCAAAACTCGTGATGGCGGGCGGGGGCGGCAGTGGCAGCGGCACGGCGAGTGAATCGCGGCAGCCATTGTCATCGGTGACGGTGACGGAGTAGTTAGCCGGGCCGAGGTTGGTCGGGTTAGGTACGCCTGGCACGGTAGTGGCGGGCACGGAACTCCAGGCGTAGGTGTAGTTTGGTGTGCCACCGCTGGCCGCTACGGAGATGGAGCCATCGGTTTGCAGCAGGCAGGTCGGGTTGGTTTTGGACACTAATGCCAAGTCCAGCACGGGTGGATTCACAAGGGTGAACTTGGCCTGGGCTTGGCAACCGGAAGTTAAGTCCAGCGCGACCAGATCGTACATGCCTGCGGGCAGGCCCGAGTACGTGGTACGATTGTTCACGTTGATAGGGGGGGTGGCGGGAGGAGGTAGTACCGGATTCCAGAAAAACAAAAAGTTCGGGTTGACAAATGCGGGGTTGGCCAGTATCTGGGCCTGAATAGAGCCGTCTGACAGCCCGAAACACGACGGATCGGAAA
>JBJXEZ010000143.1:0-8480 GCA_046153695.1 Saprospiraceae bacterium | reverse complement strand
CCCTGAAAATCTCCGTATTCAAATCGGATGGCCGTGTTTCGGTTAAGTTTGAGAACGCTGGTTACGAACAAACCTACAAGTTGGGGGCCGACGACCGGTTTGGCGATCTTGATGCCGTGTACCGCTGGGTGGACACCGAACTAATTGAGTCTGTTTTGGCACAAATGGGCAAGATGCACGGTATTCGTACGGCAGCCGATGGCCGGGCGTTCCCAGTCTCAGCCGAAACAGAATTCGAGAAAATTTTGTGAAACCCGTATCATTGCACCCGTTTTTACATCTTTAATTTTTTTTCAACCTTCTCAGCAGTTTGCCATGAAACAATTGCTTCTTACCCTGATTATCCTCCTCCCGCTCTCCCTTTTCTCCCAAACGAACAAACCGGTTCGATCGTTTTTTGACAAAAAGACTGTGGGTGAGATGCGCCTTACCCTGCCCTCCAAAAACTGGAACGATGCACTCGACTCCATGCGCCTGTACGGCGAAGGGATGATGAATGGCTCCATCAATATTGACGGTATAGCTTATGACAACGTCGGTGTGCGCTTCCGGGGCAACAACTCCTACCAGACAGGCATGAAGCGCAACCCGTTTCAGATCAAACTGAACCATAAAAACCGCGATCAAAATCATCAGGGCAATACCTCCGTAAGATTGTCGTCGGCCCTGCGCGACCCCAGCCTTGTGCGGGAGGTTTTGTTCCACGAAATTGCATCGCAATACATGCCCTCCCCCCAGGCATCCTACACCAAACTGTTCGTCAATGACGAGTATGTAGGTGTGTTTATCAACCTGGAAAGCGTGGAAGGCCAGTTTCTGCGCAATAAATTTGGTTCCGACGACCGCCCGCTGTTCAAAGCAGGCGTAGACTACAAACCCGATGGCGTGCCGGCTGCTTGCAGGCAAAACATTTTCGGCTCATTGGAGTATGAAGAAAACGTGGACTGCTACCGCCAAAATTTCGAAATGAAATCCGACCGCGGCTGGCTCGACCTGCAGGAACTATCCCGTGTGTTGAACCGCGAACCTGCCAAGATCGAGTCTGTTTTGGATGTTGACCGTACGCTGTGGATGCTCGCGCTGAACAATGTTATGGTCAACCTGAGTAGCTACTCTGGCGCCCGCAGTATCAACTTTTACTTGTACCAAGACAACCACGGCCGCTTTCAACCGATACACTGGGACCTCAACCTGGCCTTTGGCAGCATGAAAAACACCGGAAGTGGCAGTGACCTGGACGTGCGCAGCCTCCAACGCCTCGACCCACTTGTGCACGCCAATAACGCGCTCAAGCCCCTTGTCAAGCAGTTGCTTCAAGACCCGCTCTACCGCAAAATCTACCTCGCGCATGTACGTCAGATCAATGACGACTACTTTGCCAGCAACGAATATGAGAAACGGACAAAGGAACTCCGTGCGCTCATCGTGGTGCCGTTCAGCGAAGACAAATACAAACAGTACAGCATGGAAGATTTTGAAAACAGCCTCAAGGCGACTACCGGCAGCAAAAGCAAAATCCCCGGTATCGGTGAGCTCATGTCCAAACGTTCCAAATTCCTGAAATCACACCCGGAGCTGACTGCGCTTCCGTCTGCCGTTAGTGACATTTCCGTGCAAGGCCGTGGGAAATTCGAGAACCAGCGGGTCAACACGTTTCGTATTACTGCCAAAGCGGACCGTTTTCCCAAACGCCTGTTTATTTACTACCGTTTTGCAGACAACCAGGCCTACAAATCCGTAGTCATGTCCGATGAAGCATCTACCGGTCTTTCTACCGGTTCCAAAATGTTTGGTGCCACTATTGAGGCCCCTAACGCAGAAGCCGTACTGGACTATTATATTTTGACCGAAAACGCAGGAACAGTATCGTTTGCACCACGTATGTACGTTAACAGCCCCTATAAAGTGAAACTGAGTGACCTGAACAAATAATCGGCAGACTCTTCAAAACTGATTTATGCGCAAAACACTGTTTTTCGCCCTTCTTACGGCTATGACCGTGCTGCTGGGTATGCCTGTGTCCATCTCGGCACAGGATTTTTTTAGCAAAGGGGTTCAAGAAATCCGTATCGAAATACCGTATAAGGATTGGGACTGGAAATTGGACTCGCTAAAAACCGTGAACCCGGAGTTGCGCCTGCTTGCTACAGCATTCGTCAACGGCGCACGTTTCGACAGTGTGGGTGTGCGCTACAAGGGAAATAGCTCCTATTTTCGATCCCGTAAGGACACGTCTCGCAAACTGCCTATTAATGTCAAATTGAATTACCGGATGCGGGAACAGCAGATTAAGAGTGGCCAAAATACCCTCAAACTGTCGAACGCCTTTTTGGACCCTTCGTTCGTACGTGATCCCCTGGCATACAATATGATCCGGCGCTACATGCCCGCTCCGGGCTGCAATTTTGCAAAGGTTTTTATCAACAAAGATTTTTACGGGTTGTACATCAACACGGAGTCCATAGATCAGGCATTTATCCAAAAGCACTTCGGCAGCACAGCCGGATTCCTGATCAAATGCGACCCCGACAATTGGAAGCGCGTTCGAAGCCAAACCGGCTGCCCCAAGGGCGAAAACGCTTCTCTGATGTACCTTAATGACAGTCCCGGTTGCTATGACGCTTTTTACGAGGTGGACGACCCGGCAAGTTGGAAACCACTCATCAATTTTATCCGGGTTCTGAACAAGGAACCGGAAAAGATTGAGTCGGTGCTCAATGTTGACCAAACCCTGTGGATGCACGCCCTAAACAACGTCATCGTCAACCTCGACAGTTACACCGGCTCACTTTCCCACAACTATTACCTCTGGATTGATTCCGTGGGAGTCGCCCATCCGCTCATTTGGGACCTCAATATGGCTTTCGGCGGCTGGCGGCGCGATTTCAGTTTCAACAGTATGAGCGATCAGGAGCTGATCGAATACAGCCCGTTGGCTGAGTTCTCTAATGCCAAGCGCCCGCTGATTTCCAAACTGCTGCGCACACCGCTCTACCGAAAGATGTACATCGCGCACGTCAAAACCATCGCCAACGATTTTCTCGTCAGCGGCCAGTGGCTCAAGGACTCGGAGGCCATGATGAAGGAAATTGACCCATGGGTGAAAAAGGATTCGCTTAAACTGTACCCCTACGAGACGTTTAAAAATGCGCTTGATTCCACGATGGTAGTTGGGCCCGACAAAATAATCGGCCTGCGTCAGTTGTTAGAGCGCCGTGCCAAGTACCTGATTCGGCACCCAGCGCTTGCCAAACCGCAGCCGGTGATCGGCAAGGTCGCTCACACTGTAGTGGCCGACTCGGTGATCGTTACAGCAGCAATGACCGCCGCCGACAATGCCTGGCTGCACTTTCGCAAGAGCAAGTCGTTCGCCTTTTCGCAGGTTCCAATGAACGACAAGGGCGAAAAGGGCGACTCCACGGCGGGCGACGGCGTCTTCAGCGCCACTTTGCCCAAAGCGGCCATTGCCCATTACTTCGTTGTGGGGGAAAATGCTGAAACCGCGGCGTTGCACCCCGAACGGGCATCGTACGAATTCCTCAAGATAGACTAACCGGAGCGCCATTTTCCAACTTCAGCACACCGCGCGGGCAAACTGCTGCGCAAATTCCGCAACCTACGCAGGAGGCACGCACGACGTCCTCTCCCTTTTGGGCGTACTGCCGCACGTCTATGCCCATTTCACAATATGTGGAACAGTTGCCGCAGCTGATACACTGGCCGCCGTTGACGGTGATGCGGAAGCGCGACAGGAATTTTTGCTGTAAGCCCAGAATGGCTGCCATTGGGCAACCAAACCTGCACCAGACCCGGCTGCCGAGGATGGGGTAAAAACCCACGCCGACCACACCCGAAAATGCGGCGCCGATCCAGAATGCGTAAAATTTACTAACCCCTTTGCTGTCCACAAACAGCATATCGGCGCTGCCAGCAAGGCGCGCACGCCATAGGAGAACCAGCAGTACTGCCCCCGCGCCGAGGATGAGATACACATGCCGGGGCGTCGTGTTCGCAAATTTGCGGCGGCGGAAAAACAGAAATGCGCCAATGCCGGTGAACAGCACAGTAATGAAGCCGACGAGAAAATCACGTGTCACCCAGTAGGTGTCGCCGGTTTTATTGAAAAAGGAGTACAGTACCGCCAGGCTCATAGCCACCGACAGGAAAAGTACTGCGTGAACCAGCCACCGCTCGATGTTCCAGGCCCGCAACGACTTGTCCGACAGGTGCCGGAACGGGTCACCAGCCGTTTCGGCCAGCCCACCGCAGCCGCACACCCACGAGCAGTACCAGCGTTTTCCAAAAAAATACGTCAGCACGGGCGAGATCACGAAAACCATAAGCGTGCCCCAGATGAGCATGAACAGCCCAAGGTTGCCGCTACCGGTCATTTGTTTGATGAACCAGCCCTCGGTGAAATAGTAGTTGAGCGGCCACATGTTTTTGAAATCATAAAACGGTTGGTTCATGCGCTCCAAAAAGGTGGGCAGCAAAAAGGCAAAAGCCGTTTGGAAAAAAATGACCGACAGCGTGCGCAGCTGCTGGTAGCGGTTGTGGCGGTATTTGTACAAAAATTTCACGCCGAGGGCCAGGATGAGCACGGTGTACAGCACCCCGTACACAAACCACTGACTGGCTGGTTGTTTTTTCAAAAACTGGCTCAGCGGGTCAAAGAGCGCGATCAGGCCCGTGTTCGCGGTACCGCTCTGGCCCAGGCCGAGGTACTGCGGCCACCAATATAATAGCAGGTAAAATCCCGTGAGCACGAGGGCCATCAGCCAGGCCAGCGCGCCCCGACTCGACAGCGAGCGTTGCCAAACTCCGTTGTTTTTGATGCCCTCGGGCAGGCCCGAATAGCGCCCGTGCGCAAAAAGTCCGATGCCTGCCGTGAGCGCAGACAATGCGCCAACCACCAACCAAAGTGGGTATTCCGTGCCCCAATTTACCCAGCCCAATGCCAGGGCACCGAAGCCAAGTACAACCAGGGCGATGGCTACCCGTAAAGTGGTTTTGAGGCGGTGCGCGTCGTCGTGTGCGAGCGAAAGCGATGAATCTTGCATGCTATTGATTTGATTGCTGTTGGTAGATAGCCGCCAGTTCGTGTTCGTGGCGTTGGTAAAACTCCGGGTCGAAATTGGCCGCACCGAGATTTCTAAGCACGTCCGTGATGGGAGTGCCCTGTTGCAGCCAATGCTCGCAAACCTCGTGTCGGTACCGCACACCCATTAGGTTGAAACCCGTGATGCGGCCCGAAGTACGCTCATAGTTCAGCCGTATACTTGCTTTTCCTCCGGGGTGCTCCCAATAGAGCGTAGCCTGGCCGTCCGGCAACGTTGGCCGTATGTCGCCATATACCTGATACTCAATGTCAAAAAATTTGGCCGAGTTGAACCAGACGCCTGGGTCATAGGCCCTTCGGTTCCCAGTCAGGGTGTGCGCCACAGCCTCACCCATCATGCGGCCGGTATACCAAACAGCCTCGATGGCGCGCCGACCGGGGTTGGGCTGGCGCAATTCCACGCAATCGCCGACGGCGTACACGTCGGGCAGGTTTGTTTCCAGAAATTCGTTCACGAGGATTCCCCGGTTGATTTCCAGGGGCGTGTTTTTCAGAAAATCGATGTTCGGGCTTACGCCGACAGTGAGGCCGACGAAGCCACAGGCAATCGTTTCGCCCGTGGAGATCGTCACGGCTCCGCATTTACCTGTGCCGTCGTCTGTTATTTCCCGGAGTTCGGTCTGGAGGCGCAGGTCAATATTGTTCTCGCGCAGATGGCGGCTGATCATCGCAGATTCTTCGGCGGGCAGAATGTTGCTCCAGAAATCGTTTTCCCGAACCAGAAAGGTGACCGGGATATGCCGCGAATGGAACATCTCGGCCATTTCCACGCCGATGAGTCCACCGCCTGTGATTACTGCCCGGCGCTGGTTCGGTCCGCTACCCAGTGCGGCGGAATGCCGCTCCATAGCCGCCAGGTCTTGGAGGTGATACAGCCCGTGTACACCGTCGAGGTCCTGGCCGGGCCAGCCGAACTTGTTGGACTTGGAGCCAACGGCCAGCAACAGTTTGTCGTAACCGATGCGGCTGCCGTCCGCGGCGTGCAGGGTTTTCTGTGCAAAATCGACGGACTCGATCCGCGCCCGGACGCGCTGGATGCGGTTTTTCTCCCAAAACCACGGTTCATAGGGGCGCGTATCGCGCTCGCGCATGTGGCCCATATAAATGTACATTAGCGCCGTGCGGCTGAAAAACTCGTCGGACTCGTCCGACACAACCACGATCTCGTGGTCGCTGTTTTTGCGGACGTGCCGGGCTGCCGTGATGCCGCTGATGCCGTTGCCGAGGATGACTATTTTCATGACCAAGGTTTTGTCTGGGCGTAAAAATAGGCAACCGGACGAATGCTTGCGCTTGTATTTTCAAATGGGGGTGGTTGATTGTCTCGGGCGGGACAATTGGAAACTTAAACCGACTTAAGAGCCGTATGCTTCCGGAAGATCGGCTCCTACACCACCAATTCATAACTGATACTCCGCCCCCGGCTGCTTCCTTTCGCAAAACCGTCTTGTCCTTCAGGTCTTGAATATCTTGAAGGGCGGTGTCGGTAGAGCATTTGGCCATTATTGCCCACTTGGAACGGCTCAGTTTGCCTTAAAGACCGTCGAACAATTTATTGATCAGCAGGCATTGTCGTTCATTGAGGACGGTGTTTCGGTGCTGCTTCTTGTTGCAACACAAAACCCAATGCCGACATTTTGCCCATCAGTTTGCCCTGCAAATAGCGCACGGTACCCAGAGAAACGAGTACGGTTTCTGGGTTCCAGGTGAAGTTCGGCCAGTCGTGTAGTTGGTGGATGTAGGGTTATTGCCGGAAATTTTGCGGCGAATACATGGGCTATTCGCCGCATGTGTAAATTTTCTTGTGAGCACTTAGGAGGCTTCCTCCACCAATTGTGTTTTAAACACATCAAAAACCGACTCCCCATCCTCCGTTTCAATACCCCAAATCGCATCGGTGTCTACGGTGACCACTTCCCGGTTGTCGGCATCCCGATATGTTTTCAGGATGCATACGGCTACGTACGCCGGATGCGGAAGCGGGGTGGTTTTGTCGAAGCCGTGCGACGTCACCACCGGGACTTTTCCTCAATAGTCCATTCCTTTCCGTGCACATCTTCAAACCGACACCGCACCCAGTCGGGGTGGGAGCCGGTATGGATGTATTCGATGGCGGTGACGAGTAGTAATTTCATGGTGCATTCGTTGCCTGGTGCGTATAATGCTGCGAAGCGAATGATGCCGGTATTCGGAAATAGGTACGCCAAGCAGGATCGCCAGGGGTGCAGGTTTTTTCGAGTTGTTTTCCATTTCCTCCATTTCGTTTGCTCTTGCTCGCGAGCGCCTTTGGCGCGATGCGTAGCGTATGCAAGTCTCTGACTTGCATTTTTTTATGCCCTTTTGCCACGCCAGTCAGAGACTGGCCGACACCAAGCATCGCGTCAAAGACGCTCGCCAGCCTCGTCGTTTTTTCTAATCTGCCGAACACTTGCGGCCAGCGGGCTTTAAATTTAAAGCCAGGAAAGCATTTTGTGCGCATTGTATCTATGAACCCAGAACAAAATTGGTCGTCGAGTTTCTGGGTGATATGGCCCAAGTATTATCAAGTTTACTTTACTGACGATCTTGGTAAGTCAGATAGCCTAATATTTGGTTTTGAAAATAGGTTTGTTAGACACACCTATCAATAATTGCCTCCACGCTCAGCCTGGCCAGTCCCACGTTCAGCACGCTCAACACCCGCGACATGGGCCGCGACGGCAACGCGGCCAACATCGGCGACCTGGCCCGAAACCGGCTCACCGGCCGCGATGTGGCAGCGTTCACGCTTGGCTATTACTATGGCGACTACCGCCTGATAGCTACGACGACCAACACGGCCTTCGAGATGACCGTGGGGCCGACCACGTCGTTCAACCTCGCCAGTCCGGGGCTGTACAACGGCAACATCCGGCACGCGGTGTACACCATCGCGCGGCTCAAACACGGGGCCGCCAACTACCCGGAGCCGGAAGGCTACGCGTACAAATACGACCAGTTGCACCGCCTGCGCAGCCAGCGGGCGTACACCGGCGGCTACTCGCTCAGTTCCAACACGTGGGCGACCAGTTCGGCCTCCACGCTGTTTCAGGAGGATGCCACCTACGACCCCAACGGCAACATCCTCACCTACTACCGGCGCGGAAACAGCGGCACGCCCGCCGTCGTGATGGACGACCTGACGTACAACTACGGCACCGAGGACAACCGTCTGCTGCACGTGGACGATGCGCAGACCAACACGGCGGCCTACCCGGAAGACCTGGAGGACCAGTCGTCGGGAAACTACACCTACGACGAGAACGGGAACCTGACCAACGACGGCCCCTCGTGGAATGTGTGGAACAACGTGCAAAAACTCACCCAGGTCTCGACACCCAGC
>JBJXEZ010000139.1:0-3393 GCA_046153695.1 Saprospiraceae bacterium | reverse complement strand
GGCATCCCCGTAGCCCCAGTCCAATCCATATCCATACAATAAATAATAGTAGGGTCGATGGTCACCGTGCCTCCAGCCGGAAAAGAATTAGCATCGAAGTACACATTATCCATCTAGGTCGGCACCTGGTCGTGGAAGACATTGCCACCGGAGGAAGTGGCCCAGTGGTTATTGTGATCACTCCACATGCCGCTGCCGCCCACCCAATAATAATCGAGCGCATGGGCAGAAATTGAAACACCGGCAAAAAAAACGGCAAGGAAAAAAAAGCGAAGGTGCAAAAGGGAAATGCCGGAACACGAGCGAGCAGCCCCGCAAGAGGAAAGACTTTTCATGACGTTTTCAGATTAAATTAGAGAAGGATGAAACAATGTTCACCGGGGTCATAAACACTCCCCTTGGCCTTCTCCAGCGCTGCAAGCGCATATCATCTGAAAGGTGGTATTGCGTGTGGTTTGCCGAATTCGGGAAAGGGTTTATGTTTTCACCTGTAAAACTAATGGAAAAACCGGGTTTGGGCCAAACCGTTGGTCTAAAATTACTTCCCTCGGCCCATTTCCGCTACCTTCCGCCTCAACTCCTCCACCTCTTTCTGAAACTCAAACACCTGCTTCAGCAACCCCACCTTCTCTTGATTCAGCGCGCTGATCGTCTCGTGCGCCTCGATGAGTTTGGTCTGCAACTCGATGATCTTGTTGCGAAACTCTTCTTTCCCCTCTACGGCGGCGGACAGGATTTCCTCCGGCTTCACTTTTACGAAGGTGCCGAAGTAGCCCTTCTCGATGCCCATATATTGGTATAGCGCCGCCGCAACTTTTTCAAAACGTTTCCGGGAAGTACCCTTTTCCGCCAGCACGATATCCGACTGGAATATCTCCTCCCCTCTCTGGAAGCCGTTCGGAAAATCCGGTTTCATTTTCTCGTGCAACACCTGGGCCAGTTCACGGGTGCTGAGGCCCATGTCGGTTTCACGCCACTGCTTAAGTTTTTCCTGTGCTTTCATCGAAAAAAATCATTTAAAGCTTGACAAACTCAAAATGCCGCTTACATTTGCAGCATCATATCTTAATCGAAAGTTTATCACTTGGTTTTGTAAATAAAATCAGCGTATGACCGAACACGAAATTCTTGCGCATTACCTCAACACCATCTACGACTCGCAAAGCGAAATGTGCATGGCGTTGAATCTCGACAAAAAGTCGCAACCCCGGTTCAGCCAGGCCTTCAAGGGGGAGAAGCACTCCTTCGCACTGATCGTTCGGATCTGTGAAGAGAAGCGGGTGTTATCCAGGTTTTTCTTGCAGGGAATGGCACAAATATTCCAAAAAAAGGATGAAGAAATTATCGCACTGCGGAAAAAACTAATCGAAAAGAATTGTGAAGTAGATCGAATCACGTCTCTCTTTCAGGCATTCATGTTAAAATTTCAATCCGATGATCACGCTGAGCCAGCAAGAAATACAGCACATTGAAGACCAGTTTGCGGCTGCCATGTTCAAGGCATTTGAAAAAGTGCAGGGAAGCATCACCCAGGCTTCCTTGGGCGCGCCGCATTGGGTAAGCCATTTCGATGCCATCGAGAAGATGGGCTGGCCGGATATTCTGCTCCGCAAGGGCGTGAAAAACGGCCACCTCAACCCGATCAAGTTTCAGGGCAAAGGCGGCACCCAATACGACGTGCAGGAACTCAGCGTGTACAAAGAATGGCTCATGGCCGAGCGCCGCGCCAACCGGCTTCACCCGGATTATCTCACCAACACTTTGGTCTCAACAATACCCGACAACTATGTTTTTCCTGACCATTCTCAAAAAGGACGCGCGGAGAATCGGCTACCTGGTCGCCGAAAGCCCGTTTCGCGATAGCAAAGAGCAAGACGAGCACATTGACATCCGCCTGGACCAGTCCACGGAAGCAGACGCGGTGCTCGAAGCCACGAAGTTCGTCGAACGACACATCCTGAGCTATTGGGAAGTGCACTGCGTCGTACAGGTCGCGGGCTGTCACCTCACCAATGGCGATTGGGAGTAATTTTTTTTGCCCTGCCGGTTGCAAATGCGGGGCATACACACAACCAACAGCAAAACGCTCATACCGGTGGTTCCCGCATTCGTGCGGGAGCCGCCACTTTCCACCATTCGTCATGGCAACCTCCACAACGATCTCCCGCACCACCGCCCCGAGACCTTCGGCAGCCAACTGGGAGCGGGACCACCACTCCCTGCAACACATCCTGAACCTCGACATCAACCTGCGCCGGGAAGAACTCAAAGAAGCCCTCCTGGACTACGAGGACACGCACCCGGGCAACAACCTGGTGGGCAGCAAGGTGTACGAATTCCTGCGGCACTGCCAGAACATCGTCTGGAAACAATTGGCGGAATTGGCGTTGAGCAATCCGGTTGAATTCGCTGCTTGGAAAAACGGCGAACGCGGCTACTGGCCCTTGCAGACCAACAACGTCGCCCACGGGATGCTGCTCCGGCTCTCGGAAGGCCGACGGGCGAAACTGCACGAACCCGGCGCCGCCATCGAGCGCACCAAATCCGGGATGCCGGTGATTTCCGACAACATCCGCCGCACGGTACAAAACTGGCGGCGCAAAACGACGGCTGCCTGGGTCACTCAAAACGGCGACACACTGAAAGGCTTCCCGTTCTTCCTGTCCTGGACGCGCCTCAACCGCGCCGGAGAACCCGATCCAAAAGGCCGGGGTAATGTGATCGGCCTGGTCAATTTGACCTGGATTTTCGGTCCGGAATGGACGGACGCCGGCGGCGAAAATGCGGCCGATTCCGAGCCAAATGCGGCAGAACAACGGGAAAATATTTCCACAATTCCCCCAATAATTAAAACCGTTGAAAAAAAGAAGAAGGAAGAGGAGCGGCTTTCCGCTGAAGCGGAAGACGTTTTTTTCCGGTCGGCAAAGCCGACAGAACCGGGTGTGAAAACCGCCCAACAGCAAGGAACGCCCTCCGGTGATTCCGGGCAAATTTTTGAGCAAAAAAATATTTTCGCCCCGCCCGCTGCCGGCGGCGGCGCGCTGGACCGGGCCACGGCGCTGTGGCAGTTTCTCTTACTCCACTTGTACGTTCCCCTTCTCGGCAGCGGCCGGATCCGGCACAGTTCCGAACGCGTTTTTGAGGGGAATACTTTCCGTACCTACACCGCCGGCAACTGCGTGGAATTGCTGATCGAAAACCTGCACTCGGCCCGAAATGCGGGTGATGCCACCCTGGAGGAGGCCGAAATGCGGCTCCGCCAGGCCATCGAAAGCCAGGCCAAATACCTGGACGACAACCCCGAAACCTGGGTATTGACACCCGAAAAATTTCTGCGGCCCGACCGGCCACACGGCACCCTGCTGAGCGCCCTGCGGCTGTTCGTAAAGGAAC
>JBJXEZ010000127.1:0-13230 GCA_046153695.1 Saprospiraceae bacterium | reverse complement strand
GTACTCCGACCCTGGTGGCAGCCTGCCCGACTGGGTCATCAACATGGCACTGGACATGGGCCCGCGCGAAACCATGAAACAGATACGGGAAATGCTCAAAGAGCCGCGCTACCACAATGTGAAACTGGCCCACATCAAAGAATAAACCTCAGGTGCCCAACTTTGACCCGAAAGTGCTGTTCTTGCCAAGGAACAGCACTTTCGATTTTTATGGCCTACTCCAACTTGCGCGAAGCCGTGCGCGACCTCGAAAAAAACGGCATGTTGTTGCGCATCCGGGAAGAAACAGACCCCAACCTGGAAATGGCTGAAATTCACCGGCAGGTATACGACAGGCAAGGCCCGGCCATCCTGTTCGAGCGGGTGAAAGGAAGCCCCTTTCAGGCGGTTAGCAATTTATACGGGACACTGTCTCGTACGGAGTTTTTGTTTCGGCACACTCTGGAGCGCGTCCGACGTGTAATCGAGTTAAAAAAAGACCCGGCGAATTTTATCAAAAAACCGGGTCGCTACCTGTCTGCTCCGTTCACGGCCCTGACAGCGCTGCCCTGGCAAAGTCCGTTCTCCGCACCCGTGGCGTACGCCACTACCACCGTTGACCAGTTGCCGCAGATCAAAAGTTGGCCCATGGACGGCGGCGCTTTCATCACCCTACCGCAAGTTTTCACGGAAGACCCCGACGCCCCCGGCCCCATGCATGCCAACCTCGGCATGTACCGAATCCAACTTTCCGGCAACGACTACCTGCCCAACGAAGAGATCGGCCTGCATTACCAACTCCACCGCGGCATCGGGGTACACCACACCAAATACAACCAGCGCGACGAGCCGTTCCGGTGCAGTATTTTCGTAGGAGGGCCGCCCAGCCACGCCTTCGCAGCCATCATGCCCATGCCGGAAGGGTTGAGTGAACTCACCTTCGCAGGCATGCTTGCTGGCCGTCGGTTCCGATATGCCCGCCGCGACGGTCACCTGCTCAGCTGTGATGCCGATTTTGTAATCACGGGCGAGATTTTGAAAAACGTAAAAAAATCAGAAGGCCCCTTCGGCGATCATTTGGGCTACTATTCGCTGGCACACGATTTTCCAGTGATGCGCGTCCACCGGATTTTTCACCGCAAGGACCCGCTCTGGCATTTTACCGTGGTGGGCCGCCCGCCGCAGGAAGACAGCAGTTTTGGCTGGCTTATTCACGAATTGGTCGCACCGCTTACCCCTCAGGAATTTCCCGGCCTGAAGGAACTACATGCCGTGGACGCAGCAGGAGTACACCCTTTGCTGCTGGCCGTCGCGCACGAGCGGTACATGCCTTTTCGCGAGCGCGTGCCCGAAGAAATCCTGACCGTGGCTAACCGTATCCTCGGCTCCGGGCAAACATCGTTGGCCAAGTTTCTGTTTATCGTTGCTTCCGACGACGACCCGACACTAGGCACCCATGACATCCCTCGTTTTTTCCACCACCTTCTCGAGCGTGTAGACTGGTCGCGCGACCTACACTTCCAGACCCGTACTACAATTGACACATTGGACTATTCCGGCAGCGGCTGGAACGCTGGCAGCAAGGTCGTGGTCGCCTGCCGGGGCGATGCTCGCCGGACACTCCGTACCGAACTGCCCGGCAACCTGGTACTACCGCCTGGCTTTTCGGATCCGCATTTTTGCCTGCCGGGTGTTTTAGCGGTGCGGGCACCGGCTTTTTTGGCTGAAATACCAGCCCGCGAGCAGGCCGAGCAGTTTTGCCGGGCGCTGGAGCCATACGATTTGTCGCAGGTGCCGATGATTCTGCTGGTGGACGACAGCCGGTTCGCAGCCGCTACGCTGAACAATTTTGTGTGGATTGCTTTTACCCGTTCAAATCCCAGCCACGACCTGTACGGGGTGGGGGCATTTACGGAGCACAAGCACTGGGGCTGTCGAGGCCCGTTGGTACTGGATGCACGCAAAAAACCGCACCATGCACCGGAATTGGTTGTTGATCCTGTTGTTCAGGAGCGCGTCGAGCGGTTGTTGAGCGGATATAGGTTTTGAGGTACACGTAGTTCTACTTTGCCTGACGCGGCACTTTTTCCTTTTTCAATACTACTTTCGCCGTCGCGTTTACATTCAACTCGCTCGTGACCACCCACAACGACACCTTCCGCTCCCTGCTTGACTCGCTTAATCCCGGGCAGCAACGCGCCGTCGAACACATCGAGGGGCCTGTGCTGGTCATAGCCGGACCGGGCACCGGAAAAACGCACATTCTAGCAGCCCGTGTAGGCAAAATCCTGCTCGAAACCGACGCTCGACCCCAGAATATCCTCTGCCTCACGTTCACCGATGCCGGTGTGAACGCTATGCGCACACGTCTGCTCGACATGATCGGTCCCGATGCCTACCGGGTGTCTATCAGCACATTTCACGGTTTTTGCAACCGGGTCATTCAGGAAAACATGGAGTACTTTGGCCACGGAACGCTAGAACCCGTGTCTGATCTGGAGCGCATCGAGATTGTGCGCCGCCTGCTCGCCGACCTGCCGCCTGAACACCCGCTGCGCGAGGGCCGAAAGAATGCGTTTGCCTACGAAAACCACCTGCGCGACCTGTTCGCCACCATGAAAAAAGAGGACTGGACACCCGGCCTCGTCCTGAAGACCGTCGATGATTTTGTGAAGGGGCTGCCCGAAAACCCCGACTTCATTTACCAGCGCAACACCGCCACGGCTAGCAAGGGGTCTCCCAAAACCGAGATCATCGCCAACATGACGGAACGCATGCAGCGCCTCCGGACCGCTGCCGACCTGTACCCAAAGTACATTCACGCTATGGAGCAGGCCGGTCGCTATGAGTACGAAGATATGATCCTGTGGGTGCTGCGGGCTTTCAAAAAACACGAGGCCTTGCTGCGCACTTATCAGGAGCGCTACCTGTATGTGCAGGTGGATGAATTTCAGGATACCAACGGTGCCCAATACCACTTGCTGCGCTTGTTGCTCGAATTTTGGGACACCCCGAACGCATTCATCGTAGGCGACGACGACCAGAGTATCTACGAGTTTCAAGGTGCCCGGCTCGGCAATTTGCTCGATTTCCACGACCGTTACCGCGCAACGCTCCAAACAGTAGTCCTGTCGGAAAACTACCGCTCCACGCAGGACATCCTCGACACGGCAGCACGTGTTATCGGAAAAAACACCCTGCGCGCCGTGCGGCATCTCGACGAGCCGTTGGAAAAAAACCTGCACGCCGCAAGTGCGGATCCCAGTGAACTGCATGTACGCAGTTACCAAAACCGACTTTGCGAACTGGCCGACATAGCGAACCAAATCGCCGATCTCGTTCGTAGCGGCACACAGCCCGAAGAGATCGCCGTCATCTATGCCAAGCACCGGCAAGTCGACCGCCTCATGGCGCTGCTGGGCAAAAAAAACATAGCCTATCAGGCCAAACGGCCCGTGAACGCGCTCGATCTGCCCCTGGTGCAGCAACTACGCGAACTGCTCTGCTACCTCGACGAAGAATCTCGCAGCCCCCGTTCCGGCGAACACCGGCTATTCCGGCTGCTGCACGCCGACTTTTTCGGCCTTGATGCCCGTGACCTGGCACGCATCGCGGCTGACTCAAAACTCAGAACCCAAAACTCTAAACAGCGGTACGAAACGCCCGGCGCAGAACACCGCGCTGCCACGGAGTCCGACAGTTGGCGCGATGCCGTCACGTCGAGCCGTTTCCTGGAAAACCTGAACCTGCACCGCCCCGATGCCTTTGACCGCATCACCCGCTTGCTTGACGGCTGGATTGCCGCCGTGCATAACCTGCCGCTGTTGCAACTGCTGGAACGGTTATTTACTCAAACCGGCCTGTTGGACTGGGTGCTCGTCCAGCCCGATAAAATGGCGCATTTGCAGGCGCTGCATACGTTTTTCAATTTTGTGCAAACCGAGGTGGACAGACGCCCGCGTTTTTTTGCACCGCGCAGCAGCGGTGGTGCAGCAGGCCTCACCCGTTTGCTTGATCTGCTCGACAGCATGGACGAAAACCGCCTGACACTGCCCCTGCAACAGGCCGTACAGTCCGGCCCAGGTGTACAATTGCTTACGGCGCATGCAGCAAAAGGGCTGGAGTTCCACCATGTATTCCTCTTCGACTGCACGGAGGATGCCTGGGAAAAGAACACGGGTAGCAATAACAAGCGGTTTGCCCTCCCCCCTACCCTACTGCCCACTGCCGAGGAAGACGCCCTGGAGGCCCGTCGTCGCTTGTTTTACGTGGCCATGACCCGCGCCAAACGCCACCTGCACGTCTCCTTCGCCCGGGCTGGCGACGACGGACGGGCACTGGCACAGTCCATGTTTGTTGCCGAAACCGGCCTGCTCGCAGAGCCGCGCGACGTGCCGCAAACTACTCTGATGGAGGTGCAGGCACAGTTGCTTTTGGCACAGGAACCGCCGTTCGTGGCCCTGCCTGAGCCAGTGGTTTTCGCGGCATTGTTGGCCGATTTCAGCCTGAGTATCACGGCGCTGAACCGGTACTTGCGCTGCCCGATTGCGTTTTACTACGAGGATTTTTTGAAAATACCGGGCACCACGAGCGAGGCTGCGGCCTATGGCGTAGCCATGCACGGCGCGTTGCAGCAGTTTTTATTGAAAATGAAATCCGACAAAAAACTGCGCTTCCCGTCGGCGGAAACGCTGGTGCGGTTATTCGGCTCCGAAATGGAACGGCAGCGCGGGCACTTTTCCGAAAATAATTACACACAACGCCTCGCCCTCGGGCGCGACAACCTGCGTCGCCTGCATACCGAACAAGTGCCCTATTGGCGCAAACGCGCTATTGCCGAGCGCCGCGTGGACCGGGTGGAACTCGACGGCGTGCCGCTCACGGGCGTTCTGGACAAAATCGAGTGGCTCGACAATGGTACCCTGCGTGTGGTGGATTACAAAACCGGCACGCCCGACCGACAAAAGACAGAACCGCCGAGCGAAAAGCAGCCGCACGGCGGCGACTACTGGCGGCAAATGGCCTTCTACCGCATTCTGCTCGAAAACGCCCGCATCTACCCCGAGTCGGTGGGCAAAACAGTAGTGCAATGGCTGGAACCGGACAAACGGGGCGCGGTTCCCGCAACCGAACTAACCCACACAGGCGAACAAATTCGGTTTGTGGAGAGCCTCATCCGGGATACCTGGGCGAAGGTCCGAGCGGCGAAGTTCAGCCCCGGCTGTGACCTGCCCGACTGCGCCTGGTGCCGCATGCACCGCTGGAAAGAAACACCGGAAGAAGGGTTTGGTCGGGAGCGGGAGGAAGGGCTCGATGATGGGTAACCTACCGCGGCAGTAGCACCCAAAACTCCGACCCTTTACCCTCTTCACTGGAAAAGCCGATCTGGCCATTCATCAGCTCCACATAACGCTTCACGATGTACAGGCCCAAACCGGTGCCCTGTACGTTGCCGGAGTTGGTGGCGCGAAAAAACCGGCTGAACAGGTGTTTTTGATCCGCCACAGGTATTCCCATGCCTTGGTCAACCACCCGGATTGAAGCCTCGGCAGCGCTGATGTTGGTAAAAACCCGAATCGTGGTATTTTCCGGTGAGTATTTGATTGCGTTGGTAAACAGGTTGAGCAGCACATGACGAAGCAAGCCGGGGTCGAGCAACAGGTTCTTTTCCCCTTCGTGCCGATACTCGAAGTGCTGACCTGGCCGAAACAGGCCTTTTATCTCTGTGGCGATTTCCTCGATAAGCGCCTGCAGGTTGGTCTCGTGCAGGTTTGGCTCCGTTTTTCCTTCCTCCAACCTGCCGAGCGACAAAAATTCAGTGAGGATTGTGTTCAGGTTGTTTACCGCCGTTTTGATGCGCAGGCTGTGTTTTTTTACATTCTCAAAATCCTGACGTTCGGCGTACGTGGTGATGAGCGCTGCTGACGACAGCACCGTGCTGAGCGGCGTGCGGAACTCGTGCGAAGCCATGGAAACGAAGCGTGTTTTGAGTTCGCCTACTTCACGCTCGGCAGCAAGCGCCTCTGCAAGGTCGTTTTTCGCCTGCTCGAGCTCATGCGTGCGGTCGCGCACCTTTTCCTCCAAGCCCTCGTTGAGATTTTGCAAGGCAGTGGCCAACTGTTCCAGTTTTTGGTTCTGGCGAACAATTCGCTGCTCATTTTCCTTCCGCAACGTAATGTCCACAACAAAAGCCATGACAAAGTTGCCCTCGGCTGTTTTGAACGGGCTAAGGCTGATTTCTACCGGAAACTCCGAACCGTCTTTGCGCAAGGCGTACAGATTCAGACCGTTTCCCATAGCACGCGGATTCGGGTTGGAGCGGTAGATATCGCGGTGCTGTTGGTGTGCCGGAGCCAGGCGCTGGGGGATCAACATCTCCACCGGGTTGCCGAAGAACTCGTCGGCTGTATAGCCGAAAAGGCGTTCAAGCGCCGGGTTGGCTTTAACTATGGCACCAGCCTGATTTACTACCAAAATACCGTTTGTGGCGAACCGGAACAGGGCATGAAACTGCTCTTCCTGAGCGGTTTCGTCGCGCCGCATGGTCAGGATGGTGATGACCAGGTACGCACCGGTCCAGATACCCAAAACGCTGAGGGTGCGGGCAAACAGTTGCTGATGGAGCGGTGCTTCGTTGCCCATGTAGTACCGGATAACAACAGCCAACACGGTAAGGGCAGTGGTCGCTACGCCCAAAAAAATCACGTCGTTCCGTTCCTGAAAAAGCAGACCGAGCATGATGACCAACAAGTAGGCAAATGCCAAATTGCTCTCGCTCAGAAACCACGCATCCAGCACGAAAATGCTGGCTGTCAGAGAAAACACCAAAAAGGCTGGTGAGGCCGGGCGACTGTTTTGAGAAGCCATTGGATCAGGTTCGATTTGCGGTAAATGTAGTGTGTTTGTTTCCAAGCCAAACAAGCCCTGTGTAGAAAAAACAATTCTGGCCCGAGGCCTGTTGTGTTGCCTTTTGCTGCGAACAAAATCGCCTACCTTCGCCGCCATAATTATTCAAAAAACATCCAAACAGGTATTCCATGAAGGAAGTATTTATCGTTTCGGCAGTCCGTACACCCATTGGCAGTTTTGGCGGCTCATTGGCCGGAATCAGTGCCACTCACCTCGGCGCTGCTGCAATCAAGGGTGCCCTTGAAAAAGCCGGTGTGCAGACCAATTGGGTCACCGAAGTACTGATGGGCAACGTGGTTAGTGCCAATCTCGGCCAAGCCCCCGCGCGACAAGCCGCTATGTATGCCGGCCTGCCAGAAAACGTGCCCTGCACCACAATCAACAAAGTGTGTGCCTCGGGTATGAAGGCCATCACGTTTGGCGCACAGAGCATTATGCTCGGTCTCAACGATATCGTAGTGGCTGGTGGCATGGAAAATATGTCGCAAATTCCGTTTTATGTACCCAATGCCCGCTGGGGGTACAAGTTCGGAAACGGTGAACTGATAGACGGCCTCGCCAAAGACGGCCTGACCGATGTGTACAACCAAAAAGCGATGGGTGTGTGCGCTGATGCTACCGCCGTTAAGTACAAGATCAGCCGTGAAGCACAAGATGCCTTCGCAATTGATTCCTACAAACGCACTGCTGCGGCT
This sequence comes from Saprospiraceae bacterium, assembly GCA_046153695.1. Lineage (GTDB taxonomy): Bacteria > Bacteroidota > Bacteroidia > Chitinophagales > Saprospiraceae > M3007. Next base: position 5,647 of record JBJXEZ010000127.1, on the reverse strand, counting down.
ACCGATGGCGGCATGCTCCATACCGAGATTGTGCCTGTGGCCATACCGCAACGCAAAGGCGACCCTGTGCTGCTCACCGAAGACGAAGAGTACAAAAAAGTGAGTTTTGACAAAATTCCCGGCCTGCGCCCGGCCTTCACACCCGATGGTACCGTTACTGCCGCCAACGCCAGCACGATCAACGACGGCGCAGCAGCCCTCATCCTCGCCAGCGCCGAGGCAGTTCAGCGTTATGGCCTCAAGCCTATTGCCAAAATTCGAGGTTTCGCCGATGCAGAACAGGCACCGGAATGGTTCACCACTACACCCACCATAGCAGCGCCCAAGGCCCTGAAAATGGCGGGCGTACAGGCTTCCGACATTGATTTTTTCGAAGTCAACGAGGCGTTTTCGGTGGTAACGCTCGCATTCGAGCAGGTTCTGGACGTTCCGCACGACAAAACCAATGTGTTTGGAGGGGCTGTGTCGCTGGGCCACCCGTTGGGCGCGTCAGGCGCACGCATCGTCACCACGCTGAATAACGTGCTCCAACACAAGAACGGCACACTCGGCCTGGCTGCCATTTGCAATGGTGGCGGCGGTGCCACGGCCATCGTTATCGAGCGGGTTTGATCCCCTTCCACACCTCGAACCAGCCGACGCTCACTAAAGCGGTACCTGTACAAAGGCCGATCTCGGTCCACGTCAGCGGAGCCATTTTAAACAGGCTATTCAACCACGGCACGAACAACACTGCGCCCAAAATAGCTATGGCTGCCGTCAACGCTATCCAGATGGACCGGTTGGGGTAACGTAACGTGCGTATAATGGTGAACTCAAACGATCGGTTGACCAGGGTCAAAAAAACGTTGGACAACAACAGCGTGGAAAACACGAATGCTCGGGTTTTTTCTTCGCTCGCACCTTGCCCCACTGCGTAGTGGTATAGTGCGAAAATGCCAACCGTGATGATAACCCCTTGCACGATACTCAGGCCCAGTTCGCGACCCGTGAACAGCGGAGCATCGGGCGATCTCGGTGGTTTTTTCAATAAACCTGGCTCGGCAGGTTCATTTTCGTATGCTACGGCGCAAGTGGGGTCCATGATGAGTTCCATAAAAATAACGTGGATCGGAGCCAGCATGTGCAGGTACGGCCAGCCGAACACCAGGGGTAAAACCACTACGAGCACAATGGGCACATGGATACTGATCACATATCGGATTGCCTTGCGCAGGTTATTGTAGATGCGCCGCCCCATTTCCAGCGCCGTCACCATGCGTTCGAGGTTGTCGTCGAGTAACACCATGGAGGCAGCCCCTTTGGCAATTTCGGTACCGCGTGCACCCATCGCCACACCGATTTGCGCCGACTTGAGTGCGGGAGCATCATTTACACCGTCGCCCGTCATGGCCACCACCTCTCCGTTGGCCTTCAGGGCCTCCACGATACGCAACTTGGCAGCAGGGAACATCCGGGCAAAAACCTCATTGGCTCCAACCGCCGCACGCAATTCGGGTTCGTTCATTTGCATGATCTGTTCCCCGGTGACGGCCTTACCGTTGTGGTTCAAACCACTTTGTTCAGCGATGTTCAAGGCGGTCTCGGCGTAGTCGCCCGTGATCATTTTCACTTGTATACCAGCCGAATAAAACTGTTCGAAAACGCCCCTGATATTCGGCTTGGGCGGATCGTACAAGGCGACCAGGCCTTCGAAATTCCAGGGAAACAGGTCCTGATCGTCCGGGTATTGCCCTCCCTTCCATTCAGCGGATGCAACACCAAGAATGCGGTAACCCTTTGAGGCCAGAACGTGTGTTCGGTTGAGTATTGCTGCCCGGGCCTTATCGTCCAAGCCGGTACAAACCAACAGGATACGCTCGACAGCACCCTTGGCTGCTACCGTCCGTTCGGTTTTTTCTCCCGTTCCGCGTTGTTGTACGTGCGTCATCATTGGCGGCACACCGCCCAGCGGGTACTCGTGGACAAGTTGAAAATCCGGGCGCAGGTCACGCTCAGCGTGTTTGGCGTATTCGGCGTGAATGGCCACTTCCATCGCATCAAATGGCTCCGGTTCGCTGGCAAGCATGGCCAGTTCGAGGCATTTCCCCTGTGCGCCGTAGTCCTCTACCACGGCCACGGACATTCGGTTTTCCGTGATTGTACCGGTTTTATCCAGGCAAATTACTGTGGCAGAACCCAGGCTTTCCACTGTTTTGGGTTGTTTGACCAATATTTTTTGCCTGGTCATCCGATAAGCGCCCAGGGCCATGAATGCCGTGAACGCCACTGGTATTTCTTCCGGGAGCAGGGCCAGTGCAAACGACAGGGAAAAAAGCAGGGCTGCTACGACAGTTCCGACATAATAATAATTGATGGCGAATACCAGCACAAACGCAGCAAGCCCAACCAGTACCATCTGCCGGACAAAACGGTTGATCTGGCGCTGAAGAGGGGTAGGCTCCGGTTCAATGGATTCGATGGACTTGCCTAATCTGCCGAATTCCGTGGCCGCCCCGACGGCCGTCACCCTGCCCGCGCCCAGTCCGCTTGCCACCACGGTGCCCTGGAAGAGGTTGTCTCCGGCGGTTTTGGCCACTGGCAGCGATTCACCTGTGAGCACGGCTTCATCAACAGTCAGGTCATTGTTTTGAAGTACGGTAGCGTCGGCGGGTAAGCGCTCGCCTTCGGCAAACAGAATCAGGTCGCCCACGACCAATTCCTCCGACGGGATAGTGCCGTCGTGGCCGTTGCGCCGCACGCGCACCTTTGGCTGAGCATACTGGCGCAAAGCCTCCAACGCTTTTTCGCTGCGAAACTCTTGCACAATTTCGATGGAGATCACAAAAGCGATGGAAACGGCCATAAGCCAGGCCTCTGTGGTGTCGCCGATAGCAAAATACAGGGCGCAACCGGCCAGCAAAAGCAGAAATATCGGCTCACGCAGCACCTCGCCGAGGATGTGCCAAACCTGGCGTTTGGGCTGGAAGTACAGTGTGTTTGGGCCGTGAGTGGAGCGACTTTGGGTTACTTCAGTATCGGTAAGGCCTAAAAGCGGGGCGTTGAATTGGGTAGAGGGTGTAGGCACTGGATATTTTTGTGCTGGTATTAGAGAAAGGGGAGAAAGAAGAAAACGTACCTTCGCAGCGTCGTTCTTTGAAGTTTTGGTCCCGTAGCTCAATGGATAGAGCACCTGCCTTCAAGTTAGGAGTCAACAAAAACGAAAGTGTTGTTGAGAATTCGGCTGTTCAGGAAAACCTTCGTGAAATTCACATGGCAATCGTGAGTTGTGTTGTATTTTTTATGGAATGAAACGCAATGCAGAGACTGTACGCCGGGCACCTACGGTTTGTATTTGATCACAAACTATGGTGAAGAGACAGTCCAGACCACAAAAATACTTCGTTGAAACGATGTATTGCGGTGAAAATCGTAGTTGGTACGCTAAGCAGGCGGTTACTGGTTCGAACCCAGTCGGGATCACTACATTTTTTTACACCTTTGCGCTAAACAAAACGCAAAACTCAAGACGCTTGAAGCTGATCATCGCTATTGACGGCCACTCCTCTTGCGGAAAAAGCACACTCGCCAAGGGAGTTGCAAAAGCCCTGCACTACGCCTACCTTGACACTGGTGCTATGTACCGCGCCGTTACCCTGTTTTTTTTGGAACAAGGTGTAGACTACCAAAACCCCGCTGCCGTGGACGACGCGTTGCAGCATATTGACATCCATTTTGAGCGTATTGACGGCCAAAATCACACTTTTTTAAATGGAAAGGATGTAGAGCGAAACATCCGGGAGATGCATGTAAACGATCACGTCAGCCCGGTATCAGCCATTTCTGCTGTGCGTCGGGCGATGGTCGCCCAACAAAAAACCATCGGTCGCCGTCGGGGCATCGTGGCCGACGGGCGCGATATCGGCACCGTCGTTTTTCCCGATGCCGACCTCAAGATTTTCCTGACCGCCGATGTAGGTGTGCGCACCAGCCGTCGCCATTTGGAACTGGCGGGAAAGGGTATTGATGCCGACTGGGACGACATTCGCCGCAACCTCGAAGAGCGTGATCATATTGACTCCAGCCGCGCAGACAGCCCCTTGCGCCGCGCCGACGATGCCATTATCATGGACAACACCTTGCTATCCGAAGAGCAGCAATTGGAAAAAGCACTGCATTTGGTTCATTCCTTGCGCGAACATTGACATGAAAAACGAAACAGCGACACGAGGGCTTCTTTTTCTGGCAGGGGCTGCCGCCGGCCTTGTTGCAGGCATTTACCTGACCTCGGAGAAAGGTACTGGCTTGCGCGATAGACTCGGCGGTCAATTCGAGGGATTACTCCGCAACCTGGAGGAAATGGCGGATGACCAGGTTGGCGATTTCTTGAGCCAAATGAGTACTGTTTTGGAAAAAGGTGCCGTGACATTCGACAATTTGGAAGCCGTTGCCAGCGATTCAGCACGCGATATGCTGGACGAAGCCGAGGCTGATTTTGAAAACGGAATGGAAAAAGCCCGGGCGCGATTGCTGAAAAAATTTGCTGAGGCCGGCCTAAAATCCTGAAATCCAATTCCTCAACCATGAAAAAAGATACCGATCCGTTACTCGAATCCGCTGGCGAAACCGCCGAGTATCTGCGCCAATATGTCAAGTTGCAGGCCGATTATTTCCGGCTCGACATGGCGGAGCGCATCGCCAAAGTTTCCTCGCTACTACTGGTCCTGCTTGCCATTGGGGCTTTGGGGCTTTTCGCGCTGGTCATGCTCTCGTTGGCAGTGGCTTTCTACCTCGGCAACTTGTGGGGATCGTACCCAACCGCTTTCTTGTGTGTCGGCGGCGGGTATGTCCTGCTGGCTGCTCTGCTTTGGGTGTTCAAAGACCGCTGGCTGACCAACCCCCTGCTCAGCAAGATTATTCGCACATTTTTCAACTGACCTTCAACACGCATGCCTGCTCGTTCGATTGACAATTTGGAAGACCTTTTGGCCGAAAAGGCTCGGTTAAGCGCTCAAATTCACATCGTGGAAAAAGAACTGGCTGCCAGTGCAGGTCGCACACGCAGCCAGTTGGGCGATTTTTTCGAAAACAAATTTTCGATTTCGAAGCAAATCGGAAAATTTTTCCAAGGCGATGAGCCGGCAAATGCTGTGGGAACTTCCGCAATGAGTGCGTTGGGGCGGGCTATCGGATTAGGCCCGGTTTGGAGCGGAATTTTGTCCGCCTTGGGCCCCATGCTCGTACGGTATTTCCGAACTCAACTGCGCAAACGCAAGTCTGGAAATGCCGATGAAATTCCCGTACCTGCGGCTGAATCGCAACCGAATTAGTTAACGGCCTCCACACCGGCGATTTCCGGTATTTTCCCTTTGATGGCCTCGGCAATGCCGGCACGCAGGGTCATGCCCGACATGGCGCACGACTCACACATACCCATCCAACGGATTTGAACATGCATATCATCGGTAACCCCGACCAACTCTACGTCACCGCCGTCAACCTGGAGGTGTGGGCGAACCGTATCGAGGGCATCTTCGATGCGTTGGAGGAGATTTTTTTTTGCGTTTTCTTGCATTTTTTTGTGTTTTAAGAGCGTGTTTAAATTTCAGTGCCGAGGCGGCTGAAATGTAAACACGTACTAAGTGTACTGCAAGCGCAAAGGTACACC
>JBJXEZ010000124.1:0-11798 GCA_046153695.1 Saprospiraceae bacterium | reverse complement strand
CCTGCGTTATTTTTTTCGCCGTATTGCCCACATACACCTGCAAAAAATGCCTTGGTCAGAATAAAATTGAATCGCCCTGCCATCCGAATGTTAAATTTAAACACGCTCTAACATTTAGTCGCCGGGTTGCAAACCGCGACTAAATTCAAAACACGCTCTTAATCTTACAGTTAGAAATGAAACTCAATCCATTTCCAAATCAAGGTCAACTTTTTCTTGCCAGGGCAATCCATCTTTGTTTAGGCGATCCATAAACGGGTCTGGGTTGAACTCTTCCACGTTGAACACGCCCGAACCGCTCCATTTGCCCTCCAGTATCATACGGGCGCCGATCATAGCGGGCACTCCGGTGGTGTAGCTCACGCCTTGGGTTCCGGTTTCTTTATAAGCGGCCTGGTGGGAGCAGTTGTTCCATACATAATAGGTGTGCTCCTTGCCGCCCTTAATGCCCTTGATACGGCAACCGATACTGGTAAAGCCGGTGTAGTTTTCACCCAAGTCTTCAGGGGCGGGTAATACGGCCTTAAGGAATTGGAGCGGCACGATGTCTATGCCTTTATAGCGGACAGGCTCGATACCGGCCATACCAATATTTTGGATCACGCGCAGGTGCGTCAAGTATTCCTCACTGAAAGTCATCCAGAAACGGGCGCGTTTGAGCGTCGGGAAGTTCTTTACCAAGCTCTCCAATTCCTCGTGGTATATGAGATAGGAGCGCTTGGGGCCAATTTCCGGGTAGTTAATGTCCTTCCAGATTTCGTGCGGTTCAGTTTCTACCCACTGGCCGTTTTGCCAGTATTTACCTCGTTGAGTCACCTCACGGATATTAATCTCCGGGTTAAAATTGGTGGCAAACGCTTTGCCGTGGCTGCCCGCATTGGCATCTACGATGTCGAGGTAGTGCATCTCGTCGAAGTAGTGCTTTTTGGCGTAGGCGGTGTAAACGCTGGTCACGCCTGGGTCGAAGCCGCAACCAAGCAGCGCCAGAATGCCTTTTTTCTTGTAGCGCTCCTGATAGGCCCATTGCCAGGAATACTCGAACTTGGCTACTTCTTTCGGTTCGTAGTTGGCTGTGTCCATGTAATGAACGCCTGTTTCAAGGCAGGCATCCATGATGGGCAGGTCTTGGTAGGGTAGGGCGACGTTGATGACCAAATCGGGCTGAAACTTGCGGATCAGCGCAACGGTCTGTTCCACGTTGTCGGCATCTACTTTGGCAGTCTTGATTTTTTTTCCACCATATGCCTGGTGGATAGCGGCTGCGATAGCGTCGCATTTCTTTTTGGTTCGGCTGGCCAGGAGGATGTCGCCGAAAACGTCGCGGTGCTGCGCACACTTGTAGGCGACCACGCGGCCTACGCCACCTGCGCCAATGATAAGGACTTTGGACATTTACGTTTTGAACGTTTTTGATGAACGATGCGCGAAAGTAAGGCGATCTGTTCTATTGCTCGGAAAAGCAGTTCAAAAAGTTCGAATGCGGACCAGCCAGTAGTCTATTACCTTCTGGTTACTTGCTGTGCAGATGTACCCAGGAATCGCCAAGGGTATACTTGCCTACATTTTGGCTTCCTTTACTTGATTGCGCTGCTTCACGGGCAACTTGCCGAAAGGCTTTCTCTGCCAGTTCCGGGGCATTTGATTGCTCTTTGCCAGCCGCACCAGATTCTGCAGCAAACCCGTGCAGCAGGGCTTTGAACTGCCGACGAAACAAGTCAGGTTGGCCAAATATATCTATGCCCACAACCTTGCCATTGCAAACAGCAACTACACCCACGGCATTGGGTAAGTTGGTGAACTTACCCTCGAAAAAACGCAGGCAGGCTTCGCGTTGCTCTTTTTTGTCGTTTTCGGTTTCAAGAGCAGCGTAGGTCTGTGTACTAGAAGCGGCCTGGTTGGCCTGTGTCACCTTACTAACGGCGCTCCAAACGCCTTCCTGTTTGCCGCTGTACACAGCCTTGCGAACCTCCGGGCTGGCTACATTGTAATACCCTTTAAAAGCAGCCACCCGCTTTTCCGATTCCGGGGCGGCCGGGTCGTAATAGGTAGAACGGCCAGCCTCGACACAAAACACCTCGATGTTTTTTAGCGAGCCGGGTAGCACCACGTCGTCGTAAGCGATGACGCGGTCTTGATTGCCGCCCGTTACCACGTCGCCCGACATTAAGAAAATGGTGTCATGTGTTTTGTTTTGCACCGTCAGGGCATTGAACCAGGCGCTTTGCTCACGGCCAAACTGCTTGCGTTCGGTGACTCGAAAACCAGCCGTTTCCATAGCATCGGCCAATGTTTTCAGTGTCGGAAGGGCATTGGTTTTAAGCATCTCAGGCTCGGCGAGGATCGGGTAAAGCCGCAGGTTTTGGAACGACCATTCGGGGTTGGCCTGGAGGTCAAGGGTTAATCCGGCTACAGATTCAGACCGGGAAGGTTGGTTTGTGGCAGTAGTTTCACTGGTGGGGGATGTTTCATTGCAGGAAAAAAACAGGCTAATAAACAGTACGAGTAACAGGGCGAAATTTTTCATAAGCGAAGTTGTTTGTCACATAACGCCCTTTTGCGCAAACCTGCTTTAATTTTTTAAGAAATTTTTTTATTTAGAGCGTGTTTAAAATTTAGTCGCCGGGCTGCAAGCGGCAGATTTTGCTTCATACTGCGTTAAAATTTTCGCCGTAGACACCCACTATGCATGCAAATTTCGCCTTGCCTGAAGTAAAATTTGCTCGCTTTCGCCTCGGCACTAAATTTTAAACACGCTCTACTGTAACATCTGCTTCGTTTGACCGTCTTGCCTTTGTTTGCGAACGAATCCTGCTGAAACTTACCGGCCAACACAATTCACGCATGAACTGGACGATCTTCCATGAACAAGTGTACCCGATCCGGCACAAGTTGTTCCGTTTTGCCCTGCGCATCACGGGTTGTAGCCTGGAAGCCGAGGATGTAGTACAGGAAGTGTTGGAGCGTGTGTGGAAATCGCCCGAGTCAAGATCAGAGAGTGTGTCCAACTGGGAGGCGTGGTGCATGAGCCTGACCCGAAACCGCTCGCTCGACCAAGTGCGGGCTAACTCCCGGCGGCGCACGTTGCCTTTGGAAGGTCTTTCGACACAACCCGCCGTGTCCGATGCAACCTGGACCACTGAAACACGCGATTTAGCCGAACAAGCCCGCCGACTGATGCAAGATTTACCCGAAAAACAGCGCATGGTCATGCACCTGCGCGACGTGGAAGAATTGTCCTACGAAGAAATTGCCGATGTGCTCAATATCTCTATGGAGCAGGTGAAAGTAGGCTTGCATCGGGCAAGGAAAACCATTCGAGAAAAAATGTTGGCGGTGGAAGCACATTCAGCCGTGGACGCATAACAGACCAGCAATGAAAAACACACCGGACATCCGAAGCCTGCTTGACCGTTACTGGGAAGGCGAAACGACACTCGAGGAAGAGCGCCGTCTCAAAGCCTTTTTTTCCAATGACAATATTCCCGAAGACCTCCTCCGGGAAGCCGCTCTTTTTCGGGCATTTCGTGCTGAGCAGGCTGTTCTTATGCCAAAAACCGTACGAACCGTAAAAACCAGCTGGTATTTTTGGCAATTAAGCGTAGCCGCGGCAGTGGTTGCATTACTATTGGTTGTGGGGTATTGGCAATGGCAAAAACAACCCGAACCGGTTGCTGCCCTCCGTAAACCGTTTGAAAAAACAGTTCCGGCTGAACCCGTAATGATTCCAGTTGTAGACCAGAAAGAAACTGCCAACAGCGTCGAACGAGTACCCGACATCCCGCAAAAGAAACGATATGCACATCGCCCAGGCCCTTTCGTAACCCCGGCGGAAGACACCTGTGAAAACCCCGAGCAGGCTCTGGCCGAAATCCGGGCTGCCTTGGCGCTTGTCTCCTCCAAAATCAACAAAGGGAAACAAACTCTGGACAAGGGCCTGAAGGAGGTTGAACATATGGACATCCTGATAAAGTAAAAAAAACGCAGCCTCTGCCCACCTGTATTCCAATAATTTAAACAACTATAGCTATGAAAAGAGTGGTCTTATTTCTCAGCCTGTTCGTTTGTTCGGCCTTTGCATCGGCCCAAAACGACGCCATCAACCGATTTTTTGACGCTTATCTGGACGACGAGCGCTTTACCGTAGTGTTCGTCAGCCCCAAGATGTTTAACATCGTTTCCAAAATCAGTACCGACGACCCGGATTGGGAAAGGTTTCGAGACGTAGTAGGCGGCCTAAAGGGCCTTCGCGTCCTGACCGCCGAAGGAATTGACAATGGCATGACCCTTTATAAGGAAGCCCTTGGGAAAATACCCGCTTCCGAGTACGAAGAATTGGTTACCGTTCGCGATGGAAAAGAGAATGTCCGCATTTGGGTCAAGGACAGCGGTAATATCATCAATGAACTCCTGTTGTTGGTTGGAGCCCCCGATGAATTCGTGCTGATGAGCCTGACAGGGAAAATTGACCTCGACAAGATTTCCAGTTTAACGAAGGGATTGAACATCGAAGGCGTGAAACATTTGGAAAAACTAAAAAACAAAGAAAGATGAAAACCGCTATAATCTTCCTTTTGCTCACACTCTCTGGTTTTTGCCTGCAAGCGCAAGACATGGGCCTGTACTGGAAGTACAAAGATTATGACGGGGCCATGTCCTTTTCGGTGCCGCGGTTGTTGATCCACGCAGGGTCATGGTTTTTAGATGAAAAAACCGACCGCGAGCTGCTGCGAAAGGTACACAAGGTGCGCATACTCGCCTTTGAAAAGGGAGAATGCCCGGTAACGGACGCAGAAATACAATCCTTTGCGCAAGAAGCCGAACGCAGCAAGCTCGAAGTGTTGCTCACTATTCGGGACAAGGATACGCGATTCTGGGTATACGCCAAGGAACGCGGAGATGCCGTGCGCAAAATTGTGGTGCTGGTCAAGTCACCCGAAGAGTTCGGATTAGTGAGCATTTTCGGCAACTTTCAGTATGACGACATCGGTGAATTGGTATCGAGTATGGTCAAACGCGAGCGCGGTAGCAATAATATGGGTCTGCAATCGGCCAATCCATTAAATACCCTGTCGCGTATACGTCCTTGATGGTCAATACAAAATAGTAGGAGGGTGTACTGCGCCAGCGCAGTACACCCTCCTTGGTATTCTGGTCAAGTCATACTGTTATTCGTCGTCGTCCCGGTTGTATTTGTTTGTGGTGTAACCGTCAGCGCTCTCCATCGTTTCGCTGCCAATTTCCCATTCATCACCGCCAGACGAGGGGCGTTTACCTGAAGGCAGGCGCACTTTATCGCCGATAGGCTTGGGGGTCGGACGTTCCTCGTCGTCGACAAAAAAATCGCCGTTGTTCGAGCTACCGGTATTAATTTCCTTAGTGCTGCCTTCCATGCTCTTGCCCTCCATACTTTTGGTGGCGTGTGGCACGAGGCGCAGCCGACTTTTATCAATAAGTTGGCCGGTCACGGTGCAGATTCCGTACGTTTTGTTTTTGATGCGCAAGAGAGCGTTACGCAGGTCCTGGACGTGGCGAAGTTGGCGCAGAGACATGCGCTGGAGGAGCTCCAGATCGGTATGGGCCGTGGAGTCGTCGTACCAGTCGCCGCCTTGCTGGTTGAACCCGTTCTCATTGAGTTCATCAACCTGCCGTTGAGTAAAAGCAAGTTCTTCTTCAGCCTTGGCGACTTTGTCTTCGATAAGCACCCTGAACTCTTCCAGCTCTTCGTCGCTGTATCGTATGGTTGGTTCGTGTGACATATTACGCGGGTCGTTGTTTTGGTGGTGAAAAAAAATCGGCTTTGTTTGAGCGGGCAAAATTATGGCAAAAAAACAGAGACAAGTTCGGCTCCACAAAAAATTAATCTGATAAGCAGTCAGGTAGCCCATGCGAAAAAAGCCGCGCTGGATAAAAATTGTACATTTGCGCGGTTCCGAAAAATCTGTTCGATACAGCGAGTTCGAATTTTCTTGAGCCAGTTTCTCCGTCATTTGCCCAATCCACGACATCCGTTGACATGGCCGAAACACAAAACCTTTCCCGCCCGACCACCCGCCCCGTGCTACAAAAAAGCGTTACAGCGGCCTATCGCCAAGAGGTTGTCCGCGATTTCCGAATATGCTGCCTGAGTCGGGAAGCCAGTACGCTTGCTCGCATGGAAGCGCTTACCGGAAAGGCCAACTTTGGCATCATTGGTGACGGCAAAGAGGTGGCCCAGGTTGCGTTGGCCAAAGCATGGCAACATGGCGACTTTCGTTCAGGCTATTACCGTGACCAGACCCTGCTCATGGCCCTTGGCCTGATGACGCTCGACGACTTCTTCGGGCAGCTCTACGGCGACCCGGAAAACGACCGATACTCCGGCGGCCGCCAAATGAACTGCCACTTTGCTACGCCCTTTGTGGATGAAAATGGCAAATGGCTCGACCTCAAGAACCGCTATAATATTTCCGCCGACGTATCGCCCACCGGCGGCCAAATGGCCCGGGCTTTGGGCTTGGCGCTCGCCTCCAAACAGTTTCGCGAGCAACCGGCGCTTTGCGGCCAACTATCCGACAACGGCAATGAAGTCGTTTTTTGCACCATTGGCGATGCATCCACTTCCGAGGGCGTTTTCTGGGAAACCGTGAACGCAGCAGGCGTACTCCAGGTGCCGCTCGCAATTTCTGTGTGGGACGACGACTACGGCATCTCGGTGCCCAAAAAATACCAAACGACCAAAGAAAGCATTTCCGAGGCACTTGGCGGTTTTCAAGGCGAAGGAGGCATGGACATCTACATCGGCAAAGGCTGGGACTACTCCGGGCTTTGCCAATTGTACACCACGGCCATCCCCGAAATGCGCCGTTCGCACCGTCCTGCCCTCTTCCATATTCAGGAAGTGACCCAGCAGCACGGCCACTCCACCTCCGGCGACCACCGCCGTTACAAAACGCCCGAACGGTTAGCCTACGAAGTTGAGTACGATTGCAACAAACGAATGGCCGAGTGGATGATCGCTTCGGGTATAGCCACCAAAGAGGAAATTGATACAATACAGGCAGAGGCAAAGTTTGAAGCCGCTGAAGCCGCCAAACGTGCTTATCACCACTACCATGATGCCGTTGCCAAACTCCGCCAAAAACTTAGCGCCATACTGGAAGCCGCCTGTGCGGAGCACCCCGAGACTACGGAACTGGCCGCACTAGCCACCGAACTGGAGCGCATACGGGTGCCCTTGCGCTTTGAAATGTCAAAAATCGCCCGCCGGGCCGTTTTTTCGTTATCAAACAAAACGAGCGCAGCCAAAAATCAACTGCTTGATTTTATCCGCGACGAGCAGGCCAACGGCGAACGTTGGTATTCGGCACACCTATATAGTAATACTCCAAAATCGGCGCTGAAAGTACCGGTAGTACCGGCCCGTTATACCGAAGAAACTCCAAACGTGTTAGCGTTTGATGTGCTCAACGCCTGCTTCGATGCCAATTTGGCAAAACACCCTGAACTGTTTGCTTTCGGCGAAGATGTGGGACATATCGGCGATGTGAATCAGGGTATGCACGGCATGCAGGAAAAACACGGTATCCAGCGCGTGTTTGACACCGGCATTCGGGAATGGACGATCATGGGCCAGGCTATAGGCATGGCTTTGCGTGGCCTGCGGCCTATTGCTGAAATCCAGTACCTCGACTACCTGTTGTACGGCATTTCGGCACTCTCCGACGACCTTTGTACCGTTCGCTGGCGCTCCAACAACATGCAGGCAGCACCTGCTATCATCCGCACCCGCGGGCACCGGCTTGTTGGGGTGTGGCACTCCGGTTCACCGATGGGTATGATGCTCGGTTCCCTGCGGGGTATGTACTTCTGTGTCCCGCGAAACATGACCCAGGCTGCCGGGATGTACAACACCCTTTTGCAAGGCGATGACCCGGCCATTGTGGTCGAATGCCTCAACGGCTATCGACAGAAGGAAAAAGTCCCCGCCAATGTCGGTGAATTTACTGTGCCGCTTGGCGTACCGGAAGTGCTGCACGAAGGCACTGATGTCACGATCGTAACCTACGGGTCCAGTGTGGCTGTGGCAGAAGAGGCCAGTCAGACGCTGGCCGTCCATGGCATTTCGGTCGAGTTGGTAGACGTTCAAACCCTCCTGCCCTTCGACCTGCCGCAGATCTGTTTGAATTCTTTGAAAAAAACAAACCGCGTCGTTTTTCTCGATGAGGATTTCCGCGGCGGAGCCACGGGCTACCTGATGCAACAATTGCTGGACGAACAGGGCGGCTACCGCTACCTTGACTCCGCACCGGTGGCCATATCGGCCAAAGATCACCGACCTGCTTATGGAGGCGACGGAAATTATTTTAGCAAGCCACAGGTCGAGGACGTGGTAGAAGCGGTGTATGCGCTGATGCGTGAAGCAGAGCCAAGTCGATTTTTGTAGTGGGCAACAGCGGCGAGCGGGTGCATGCACGCCAACTGACCCAACGTTACGGAGAGTCGAAATCACCCCGTAACTACGCTCGATCGATAGTTGAGAAGCGACCAGCCTAAAATTTTTACAAACTTCTTGCAAACCACAGGTGCTTGCCTACCTTTGCGCCGCGCGGATTTTTCCTCGTGCTGCTTCTTTCCTGCCATTAAAATTTAAACACGCTCTAAATAGCGCGGTGATTTAACACTTCCTTTGGCGGGAACCAGTCTGTTGGTATTTTTGCGCCACCAAATTCCATGCGGCGATTTTTTTAGTCATGCAATGACCGAAGTCGCCTGACCAAATGATGCTTACCGAACGAAACGCCATTCACTAGCACCTCATTAATATGTTGCTAAAACGCATCTGCTGGGTTTTTACAGTTTTATTGATTACCTCTTTTGTCGCTCAAGCGGCTCCTACCATCGAAGAAGGTAAAAGCCTGTTCATCGCCAACTGCGCCTCCTGTCACAATAAAAACATGAAGGACGACCTCACCGGCCCTGCACTTGCAGGCGTCGAAGGGCGTTGGGCCGACTACCCGCGTACCGATTTGTACAAGTGGATTCGTGCTTCCCAGTCTATGGTTGAAGACGGCCACCCGCGTGCAACCGAGTTGTGGGGCAAGTGGGAGCCGACGTTGATGAACAACTTCCCTGGCCTGACGGACGATCAAATCGAAAGCGTCATTCTGTACATCAATGATGCGGCAGTCGTAAAAGGCCCAGTCAATGGTGGGCCCGAAAAATCGGAAACTGGCGGCGGCTCCAACATGTGGCTGTTCGTTGGCTTGGCACTCATCCTGGCGCTGCTGGCTTTTGCGCTCATGCGTATCGTGGATAACCTCGGCAACATCACCCGTGTCCAGGCTGGCCAGGCACCTGTAGAACGTACCCTCGGGCAGGTGCTGAGCACCAAAGGCGCTGTGGCGTTTCTGGTTTTTGCAGCCACACTCGTTTTCGGCTACAAAACGGTGGACAATTCCACCAACATGGGCCGCCAACAAAACTACCAGCCCGAGCAACCGGTCAAGTTTAGCCACCAGATTCATGCCGGCGTCAACAAAATTGACTGCCAGTACTGCCACGACGCTGCCCGCCGCTCGAAGCACTCGCTTATTCCAGGCACCAATACCTGCATGAACTGCCACTCGGCAGTGAAAAAAGGCACTAAAACCGGTACAGAGGAAATTACTAAAATATTTGCCTCTATCGGTTTCGACCCCATTACCAACAAATACATTCCGGACTACGAAAACTGGTCGGAAGATCAGATCGAAAAACTGTACAAACAGTGGATCGGACAAGAATACGCCACTGCCAACAGCCTTCCGGCCCTGAACGATGCCGGACGTACCGTAGTGGAGCATCAGTGGGATGGCATTGTAAAAGCGCTGAAAAACGACTCCAACGGCAAGATTCAAGGCCCCATCGAGTGGACGCGCATCCACAACTTACCCGACCACGCTTATTTCAACCACTCGCAACACGTTAGCATCGGCAAGGTAGAATGCCAAAAGTGCCACGGCCCGGTGGAGCAAATGGAAGAAGTGTACCAATACTCTACTCTCGGAATGGGCTGGTGCATCAACTGCCACCGCGAAACGGAAGTGAAGTTCAAAGACAACGACTACTACAAACAATACGAGCGCTACCACCAGGAACTCAAAGACGGCAAACGCACCAAGGTGACGGTGGCCGATATCGGCGGTTTGGAGTGCCAAAAATGCCACTATTAACACATTGGGTGATCCGCCCCGCAAGCGCATTTTTTTCCAACCACTCAATCGCTCAACCACTCAATCATTCAATGACAGATATGCACCACGACAACGGTATTTGGGTCAGCACCGAAGATTTGAACCGGGAAGAATCCTTTGTTCGGTCCGCTGAAAAGGAATTCTCCGTGGAGACCATGACTGAAACGGACGGCCAATGGGCTGCCTCGCGCCGTGATTTTCTCAAACTTATGGGCTTCGGTCTGGGCGCAGCCACCTTGGCCGCCTCGTGTGAGATTCCGGTCAAACGGGCCATCCCTTTCGTCACCAAACCGGACAGTATCGTCCCGGGCGTGGCTAACTACTTCGCGTCTTCGTTCGTAAATGGCAGTGACTACTGCGCCATCCTGGTCAAAACCCGCGAAGGCCGACCGATCAAGATCGAAGGCAACACGCTGAGCAGCATCACCTCCGGTGGCACCAGCGCCCGCGCCCAAGCAACAGTGCTGAGCCTGTACGACACCCGCCGCATAAAAAACGCGGGCACCGTTGAAAATGGTGAGGTGAAAAAACTCTCGTGGCAAGATCTGGACAACAAGGTCAAAGGCCAATTGCAACTCGGCGGCAGCATTCGTATTATTTCCAACACCAACACCAGCCCGACGGCTAAAAAGGCCCTCGCGGAGTTCATGGCAAAATATCCGAACACGCGGGTCATCACATACGACCCGGTGTCTAACGCTGCACTTCTTGCTGCCAACCAGGCTTGCTTCGGTGTACGCGGCATTCCGACCTACAAATTCGGCGCAGCCGACGTAGTGCTCTCCTTCGGCGCCGATTTCCTCGGCACCTGGGTTAGCCCCATTGAGCATGCACGGGACTATGCCTCCAAACGCAAGATAAAATCGGCAACCAACCCGACCATGTCGCGCCACTACCAGGTGGAAAGCCACATGAGCTTGTCCGGTTCCAATGCTGATAGCCGCATCCAGATCAAACCCAGCGAAATGGGCGCTGCAATATGTGCCCTTTACAATGAAGTGGCTGCTCAAACAGGCGGTGCTGGCATCAGCGCCCCTGCGCTGAATGACAAGGCCAAAGCGGCACTGAAAAATGCCGCCTCCGATCTCGTTGCCGCTCGCGGCAAATCACTCGTTGTTTGCGGCAGTAACAACGTGATGGAGCAGGTAATCGTGAACAAAATCAATGACCTGCTCGGCAACATCAATATTACGATTGACTATGGCACGCTGAACAACCTGAGTCAAGGTGACGAGCGCGATATGGCTCGCCTGATTGGCGAAATGAACGCCGGTCAGGTTTCCATTGCTATCGTTTGGGGGGCTAACCCCGCCTTTGAACTGCCCAATGCGGAGCAATTCAAAGCCGCTTTTGCAAAAGTGAATACCCGTATTTCCTTTTCCGGGGTTTTGGACGAAACAACGGCGCTTTGTTCGCACGCTGCACCAGCCCACCACCAATTGGAATCTTGGGGCGACGCTGAACCGAAGACCGGTCATTTTAGCTTGATCCAGCCGACTATTGCACCACTTTTCGATACCCGTCAAGCAGAATTTTCCCTGCTGGAATGGGCCGAAAGCGCCAATTTGAATCGTCAGGATGACCAGC
>JBJXEZ010000114.1:0-8276 GCA_046153695.1 Saprospiraceae bacterium | reverse complement strand
CAGGAATGGAAATTGAGTTTGGTTTTGGTAACTGTATTGTGCTTACTTTCCAATACAAAACTTCCCAAAAATATTCCCCAGCAAATCCTCCACCCCTATTTCGCCCGTGATCTCGCCGAGGAAGTTCAGCGCCCGGCGGATGTCCATGGCCACGAAATCGCCTGTCACACCCGTATCCAGTCCAGTGAGTACGTCGGCGAGCGACTCGTCAGCGCGTTGCAGGGCATCGAAGTGGCGAGCATTCGTGACGACAGTACTTTCCAGGTTGACCCCCTCGCCCACGGCGGCTTCAAACAGTTTCTCTTTCAGGTACTCGATGTTCATCTGGTTCTTCGCAGAAACAGGTAGTACTGATGAATGATGAATGATGAATGATGAATGGGGGAGAGGAGGAGAGCCTTCGAGCAGGTAGGGCGGGATGTCGGGGTCGGCAGGGTCGAGCAGCCAGTCCGTTTTGAAGTAGGGATTTTTATCCATTTTGTTACACACCACCAGGAGGGGTGCCCCTAGCGGTCGCCCGGGTTCTTCCAATTGGTTTTTCCCGGCAATCGCCTGCAAATCCCGATGCACCTCCGCGAGGGTCATCTCGACTACGTCCCATACATACACGATGATGGCAGCCTGCCGGATTTTTTCCATCGTGCGTTCCACCCCGAGCGCCTCAATGGTATCCTGTGCCTCTCGGATGCCGGCAGTGTCTATGAGCCGGAACTGCACGCCGCTGATGTTCAGCACCTCCTCAATGGTATCGCGGGTGGTGCCGGCGATTTCCGACACGATGGCCCGCTCCTCGTTCAGCAGCGCATTGAGCAGGGTGCTCTTGCCCGCGTTGGGCCGCCCGGCAATGACCGTGGCTACGCCGGTACGCAGGGCGTTTCCCAACCGAAACGTACGCAGCAGCGAGCCGATGTACTCCCGGATTTTGATCACGAGGTTTTTCAACTTCGTGCGATCGGCGAACTCCACATCCTCTTCCGAAAAATCCAGTTCCAGTTCCACCAAACTGGCGAAGTGGATAAGTTCTTCGCGCAGTTGCGCGATCTCCATTTTGAAACCGCCACGCAACTGGTGCAAGGCCACCGAATGGGCGGCAGCGCTCTGGCTGGCTATCAAGTCTGCCACGGCCTCGGCCTGGCTGAGGTCCATTTTGCCGTTGAGAAAAGCCCGCAGGGTGAATTCGCCCGGTTGGGCCAGCCGGGCACCGTGGTGCAAGAGCAATTGCAGCACCTCCTGCTGGACGAACGGTGAGCCATGCACGGAAATTTCCACCACATCCTCGCTCGTGTATGACTTGGGCGAACGGAAAATGGTGGCCACGACCTCGTCCAGCGTACGACCATGCTCATCCTCGATGCGGCCAAAATGCGCCGTGTGTGAGGGCTGGTTTTCGAGTCGCTTGCCCCGGAACACTGCATCGGCAATCGGCAGCGCTCGCGGTCCGGAAAGCCGCAATACGGCAATAGCACCTGTGCCCGGAGGCGTGGCGAGAGCGGCGATGGTGTCGGAAAGGTCGGGGAGAACCATGTACGTTTGTGTTTTGCGAAGTATGAACAGAGGTAGAGGCAAATGTAGTTTTTTTTCCGTCTGACAAACATCACCTGCCCGCCTGACACGGGTCATCTACCGCCGGAACGACCTCGTCCGACCTTGCGCCATTATTTCTGCGCAAATAGGTCATGGAGATCATTTTCATCCTCATTCTCATTAGTCTTATCGTGGCCGCCGGCTTCCTGTTGGCGTACCTCTGGGCCACTCGTACGGGCCAGTTCGACGACTCGTACACGCCGTCTGTTCGGATGTTGTTCGACGATGAACTGGTTGGTAATGAGGTGCATGATCACGTGGAGTCTGCGCAAGAGCAAAACGAAACCTGCAACGCATCATCAACAAACGTATGAGTCGCATCGAACAATTTCAGTACGACAACCGCATCGTGCGGGCCTTTGGGGTGGCCGCCTTCATTTTTGCGCTCGTGGGCATGCTGGTCGGCCTAATTATGGCTTTCCAGTTGATTTTCCCCGATCTCAACCTGAGTCAGTACGGCATTCCTTACACCTCATTCGGGCGTTTGCGCCCGCTGCACACCAACGCGGTGATCTTTGCTTTTGTGGGCAATGGCATCTTCATGGGCGTGTACTACTCGCTACAGCGGCTGCTAAAGGCCCGGATGTTCAGCGACACGCTCTCTTGGGTACACTTTTGGGGTTGGCAGGTGATCATCCTGTGCGCTGCCGTGTCGCTGCCAGCGGGCATCACCACCAGCAGCGAGTATGCAGAACTGGCTTGGCCAATTGACCTGTTAATCACCCTGATCTGGGTGGTCTTCGGGATCAACATGTTCGGCACCATCATCAAGCGCCGCGAGAGCCACCTGTATGTGGCCATCTGGTTTTACATCGCCACCTGGATAACCGTAGCGGTACTGCACATTGTACGGAGTCTTGAGATTCCGTACTCGTTTTTTGGCAGCTATCCGATTTTCGCTGGTGTGCAGGATGCACTTGTACAGTGGTGGTACGGACACAACGCAGTGGCGTTTTTCCTCACTACGCCCTACCTCGGCATGATGTACTACTTTTTGCCGAAAGCCGCCAACCGCCCGGTGTACTCGTACAAATTGTCTATTATCCACTTTTGGGCACTGATCTTTATCTACATCTGGGCAGGGCCGCACCACTTGCTGTATTCATCTATGCCCGACTGGGTGCAATCGCTCGGCACGGTGTTTTCCATCATGCTCATAGCGCCCTCCTGGGGCGGCATGCTAAATGGCCTGCTCACCCTCCGGGGAGCGTGGGACCGTGTGCGACAAGACCCCGTGCTGAAATTTATGGTAGTGGCCATCACAGCCTACGGTATGGCTACTTTCGAAGGCCCGATGCTTTCGATCAAAAGCCTGAATGCCATTAGCCACTTCACCGACTGGACGATAGCGCACGTACACGTGGGTGCACTCGGCTGGAACGGATTCCTGACCTTCGGCGTGTTGTACTGGCTGTGGCCGCGTATGTATCGCACAGAGCTGTACTCGGTCAAGTTAGCCAATATGCACTTCTGGATCGGTACGCTCGGCATCATTTTTTATGCCGTTCCGCTGTACTGGGCTGGCTGGGCGCAGAGCCTGATGTGGAAAGAGTTCACGCCGGAAGGCACACTGGTATGGGGTAATTTCCTCGATACAGTCACGCAGATCATGCCGATGTACGCCATGCGTGCTTTTGGTGGCACGTTGTTTTTTGTTGGTACCATCATCGGCGTGTACAACCTGATAAAGACCGCTGGTCAAGGCTCCTTCCTCAGCAATGAGGCCGCTGAAGCCCCCGCCCGCGAGCCAATCGTCAAAGCCAGCGGTGATCACTGGCACAAATGGATAGAAGGCCGCCCGATGCAAATGCTGCTCTGGAGCGCCATTCTGATCTCCATCGGTGGTATTGTCCAAATTGTTCCGATGGTATTTGTGGAAAGTCAGGTCCCTAAAATCTCGACAGTGCAGCCGTACACCCCGCTGGAGTTGGAAGGCCGGGACATTTATATCCGGGAAGGCTGTGTGGGCTGCCACTCGCAAATGGTGCGGCCGTTCCGCAGCGAAACCGTGCGCTACGGCGAGTACTCCAAATCGGGTGAGTACATCTTCGACCGCCCGTTCCTGTGGGGCAGCAAACGCACCGGCCCCGACCTGCAGCGCGGGGGAGGCAGGTACCCCGACAGCTGGCACTACAACCACATGATAGATCCGCGCACCATGTCGCCCGGCTCCATCATGCCGCAGTACCCACACTTAGCCGACAACGAGCTCGACCTGAGCCTGCTGCCCAGCAAGATAGCCGCGCTGCGCAAACTCGGCACACCGTATCCCGAGGGATTCGAAGATCAGGCCGTGGCTGATGCGCAGAAGCAGGCTAAAAAAATAGCTAAAACACTCAAGTCCGAAGGTATTCGGGACGAAGGCATGGAGACTAAAGAAATGATGGCCATCATCGCCTACTTGCAACGTTTGGGAACCGACATAAAAAAATAAACCATGTTCAAATACCTGCTTCAATCCGTCGAGGGCATCCAGTGGTTCGGAATCACTGCCCTGCTGATTTTTTTCGGCACGTTCCTGTTTGCCCTGCTGCGTGTTTTTTTTAGCAAAAAAAACAACTGGGAGGCCGAAGCCAGGCTGCCTCTGGATGACTGACCGTGCCCGGAACCGACCGCCAAAAACCGTGCTTCGCAAATAGTACTTCGCAAAACGCAACTCGAACGATGAAATTCGCCAAATATCTCCTTCTTACATGGCTCGCAATGGGCATTTCGACCGTAGCATGGAGCCAAACTGCAACGCCTGTCGCCGCCGACAACGCGGACCAGTTTTCACGGATCATGACTTATATCCTGATCATTGCAGGTGCCGCGCTTTTTATAGTGGCGATGATCTACGTGATCAAGGTCAACCAGTTTTTGTACAAACGGGTGTTGGATCTGGAGGCCGCCAAGTCGGGCGTGCCCCTGCCACAAAAGCAGGTCGCCACCGAAGTGGAGCCCGACAGTTTCTGGACCCGTATGCGCAAGCAATACTGGGAAGATGCCGTGCCTATCGAGCGGGAAGGTGAAATCCTCTCGCGCCACGATTTTGACGGAATCCGGGAACTGGACAACCGCCTGCCGCCGTGGTGGGTCAACCTCTTCATCCTCTCCGTTTTCTGGTCGGTGGGTTATATGTTTTACTACCACTGGGGGGGCGACGGGCCTTCGTCCATTGATGAGTACAATATGGAGATGGAGCAGGCCAAAAAACAACAGGCCGTCGCTCTGGCTGGTATGGCCAACGCAGTGGACGAAGCAAACGTAACCCCCCTGACCGATGCCAGCGCTTTGGCAGATGGCCAATTGATCTTCAAAAACGTGTGTGTAGCCTGCCACGGCCAAGGCGGTGAGGGTACCGTAGGCCCGAATATGACAGACGAATACTGGATTCATGGCGGCGGTATCAAAAACATTTTCAAAACAATCAAGTACGGCGTGCCGGATAAGGGCATGATCTCCTGGCAGAGTCAGCTCAGCCCGAGTGATATACAAAAAGTGTCGTCGTACATCCTGACCCTTCAGGGCACCAACCCGCCCAACCCAAAAGCGCCGCAGGGAGAAATCTGGAAAGAGGAAGCCGTTGCGCCTGCAGATTCCATCCCACCGGCTGAGACACCGGCAGCGGGGAAATGAAGCAGCTGTTTGTCATCCCGAAGGGAGCCGTCCGCTCTACGTAGGCCTATTTTTCCGAGTATGAATTCCCTCGTAGAATGGACGGTCCCCTTCGGAATGACAGACGTAGAGCAAACCTTCCAGCCCGAAACCCTCCAACCCGAAACCTTGAAACCTGAGCAATAACATGTCCACTGTACAGGGAAAAGATTGGGATACCATCGTTGAGGACACCGAAGCCTTCCGCGACACGATTGCCACTGTTGACCACGACGGCAAGCGGGTATGGATTTATCCCAAAAAACCCAAGGGGCGTTTTTACAATGCGCGCACATGGACTACGGCTGCTTTTCTGGCCATTTTCCTCACGATGCCGTTCATCAAAGTGAACGGCGAACAGTTTTTTCTCCTCAACATTCTGGAGCGAAAATTTGTGCTTTTTGGCCTGTTGTTTACCCCGCAGGATTTTCACCTGTTCGTGCTCGCCACCCTGACGTTTATTGTTTTCATCATCCTGTTCACGGTGGTGTACGGCAGGTTGTTTTGCGGATGGGTGTGCCCGCAAACGGTTTTTTTGGAGATGATTTTTCGAAAAATCGAATACTGGATCGAAGGGGATGCCGGCGAGCAGCGCAAACTGGACCTGTCGCCATGGACACCCGAAAAACTGAAAAAAAAGGCGCTGAAACACACCATCTTTTTTGTCTTTGCGGTAGTAGTGTCCAACTACTTTTTGGCCTACATCATCGGAATGGATCAGGTGCTTCGGATCATCAGCGAACCCATGTCGGAGCACACCATTGGGTTTATCAGTATGTTGGTATTTTCCGGTGTGTTCTACTTTGTGTTTTCGCGCTTGCGCGAACAAGTATGCACCACGATCTGCCCGTATGGGCGTTTGCAGGGCGTTTTGCTGGTAAAAGACTCCATCGTGGTGGCCTACGACCAGCTGCGCGGCGAACCGCGAGCCAAATTGCGCAAGCAAAAAGACCCCGTCGAGCAAGTCCAACAAGCCGTACAAATGGATGCAGCGACGGTTTCAGCAAACATACGGCCCCAAGCCAGAGCCGGTGATTGCATTGACTGCAAACTCTGTATAGCGGTGTGCCCTACAGGCATTGACATCCGGAACGGCACGCAGCTCGAATGTATCAATTGCACCGCCTGCATTGATGCCTGTGACGCGATTATGGACAAAGTGGAGCGGCCACGCGGACTGATCCGGTACGACTCCATGACTGGCATCGAAAGCGGCAAGCGCAAACTGTTCACCCCGCGTGTGCTGGGGTATTCCGCCGTTCTGGTGGCCCTGCTCTCGCTTGATGTGGTACTTATCGCCAACCGGGGTATTGTGGAGACGGTGATTCTGCGGTCACAAGGGCAATTATATCAGGAAAAAGACGAAACACACCTGACCAACCTGTACACCTACACCGTCATCAACAAATCGCCCAACGACCTGCCGGTGGAACTGCGCCTGACCAAACCAAAGGGCAGCATCGAGATGGTGGGCCATAAGCCGGAGGCTGTCGCGAAGGGCCAGCACATCAAAGGTGTTTTTTTCGTAGAACTCGAAATCTCCCAGATAAAAGGCCGAAAAACGCCTATTACCATTGAAGTATGGTCAAAGGGTAAAAAAATTGACGAAGTGGAAACCAACTTCATGGGGCCGAAACGCTGAGAAACCGTCTGAGGTTTTGGATAGGCTCTTAAACACATGCTCAATCTAGCACAACTATGAAAATAAACTGGGGTACCGGAATCGCGCTCGTGTACGGGCTGTTTGCCTTGACCATGGTCGCCGTAGTTATTCGCTCCCGCTCGCACGACCCGGGCTTGGTGAGCCAAGACTATTACAATCTTGACCTGAACTATCAGGCGCATATTGACAAAAAACACAACGCCGCTGCACTTAAGACCGGGCTAACTACCGAGTTTGACCGGATCAGGCAGGTCGTACGCCTGCGATTTCCAGCCGAAGCAGGTATGCCAAGTGGCAAAATCAAGTGCTTCCGTTCATCCACCACTCGCGATGACATGTTTTTGGACATCAAAACTGATGCAACAGGTATCATGGAAATTCCAACTGAAAGCCTTGCAACAGGCCTGTGGAATATCGAAGTAGACTGGCAGGCCCACAACAAATCCTACTTCCACGAAGCGCTCATAACCATCACACGAGCTAGTGGGCTGCATGGTTCAAGAAAAACATCCCGCTCCTCCAGTCTTCCAACCATCTAATGTACTGGGTCGCTTTTTTTCTCGGACTAGCTGGCAGTCTGCACTGCGTGGCCATGTGCGGGCCACTAATGCTGGCGATGCCCCTGAGCAGCGCGGCGGGGCGGACTGTCCTGTACCAAACACTGGTGTATCAGTTTGGCCGTATAGCCATGTACGCGGTGTTGGGTTTGCTGTTCGGATTATTGGGCAAAGGTGTAGTTCTGGCCGGGCTTCAGCAGGGGCTGTCCATCGCGGCAGGCGCGTCATTACTGTTCGCGGCCTTTTTTGCTGTTCACTGGGAACGCTACGCCCGTGCTGTACCCGGTATGCTCTGGCTGACCCATTGGGTACAGGGGCGCATTGGGCAAATGCTGCATTCGCCCTCGATTGGTATTTCCTTCGGAATCGGCATGTTGAACGGGTTGATACCCTGTGGGCTGGTATACGCTGCGGTGGCTGGCGCTATCAGCATGGCGAGTGGTTGGCAGGGCGGAGCATTCATGGCATTGTTTGGCTTGGGTACGTTGCCGTTATTGTGGTTGCTCATGGCCACCGGTCAGCGGTTTAGCACCGAATGGCGGCGGCGTTTTCGGCTCGTTCAGCCTGCGATGCTGGTGCTTGCCGGGTTGTTGCTGCTCACACGCGGGCTACAACTCGACCTCTCGCTTTTCGAATCGGCGGTACCCAAAGCAGGGGCAGATTGCCACTAAGTTCGAGTTTAGCCATTTTAAACGCTCAAAAAAGTGTCTTTTTGAGTCCAGAAAATGAGTTTTTGACTCGCAACTACCCTGGTACCCACCTTGGGAACAATGGGGTAGATCGCGCTCCGCCGGTACAACCCCACCCCCAGCCCCTCCCCCGAGGGTGAGGGGGGC
>JBJXEZ010000112.1:0-14747 GCA_046153695.1 Saprospiraceae bacterium | reverse complement strand
GTAGTAAATAAAATAGAAGACCCCATCAATATCCCCGGCATACGTCGACGCAGCCTCCGGTAACCACCCTGATTTTGAAACAATAAGTTTTCATGTAAAAAAATATTTAGTGGTGAAATAAGGTAGTGAGGGGACAAAGAAACAAAAAATAAAGTACTTGCAAATAGCGCCGTGGCAAATTTTAACAAATTTCATTGCCGACGATAGAGATGAATTCGCACGACGGCAAATTCGTCGGACGATGTAGATACGCCGAGGGGGCGTTTGACGGGGCCAACCCGCCAAATGCCCCCTCTGGCAACATACGGCAAACGGATTCAATTCCGCCCCTTCACCCGCTGACTTTCCTCATCCAGCCCTGTCTTGCGCTGGCGGGCACCTTTCACCTCGGCGCTGCCGAACCGGTAGGAAAAATTGAGCGTGACCGTCTGGCTTTCCCAGGTGCCGCGGGCGCTCATGCTCAGGCCGGGCGTGAAGGCGTTGGCACCGCCCCAGCCCGCCGTGCCGAGGATGTCGCCGACGCGCAGGCGCAGCTCGCCCTTGTCGTCCAGCACTTTTTTCTGAATACCCACGTCCATTGCGCCTTGTGCAACGCTGGTCAGGGTACCCCAAAACGCGGGGCTGTTGTACCAGCCGGACAGCTGCAGGCCGATGCCGAAGGGCAGGCGGAAAGTTTGCTCGGCGAACAAATTGAAGGCCGTGAACTGTTTTTCGGCAATGAAATTCTCGCGAAACTTGGCCGAAAAATCGCTGTGAAAGACCGTCGCGCTCAGGAAACCGTCCCACCATTTGGCGATGGGCGTGGGCACGTTGAGCGTGGCGGTGTAATTTTTTTGGTCGGCGATGTTCTCGTTGGTGATGAACGTGGCGCGCACGTCGGTGGTGTCGAGTACCTGGGTGAACAGGTCCTTAGTGTGGCTGTAGCCGAGCGTGATGATCGGGTGGCCCTGAAATGTTGGGCTGATCTCAAAACTGTTCGTGAACTGCGGGCGCAGCATAGGATTACCTTTTTGGTAGGTCAGCTCGTCCAACTTGAACTCAAACGGGTTCAGGTCCTGGTAACTGGGTCGGTCAATGCGGCGACTAAAAGTGGCATTCAGGCCGAGTTTTTCATTGATCTGGTACGTCAACGCAGCGCTGGGAAACAGTTCGGTGTAGTTGGCCTCCACCTTGTCGCCGTTTTGCGGGTTATTGGCGATCAAGTCGCCGGTGTAGTCCGTGTTCTCCATGCGCAAGCCCGCCTGCACATGCAGTTTGCCAAACTGGCGCTGGTAGTTGACGTAGCCCGCGCTGGTGCGCTCGCGGTATTTGAACCGGTTGCTGGTTTCCAGGTCCTTCGTTTCTATACCATTGACCACATTGAAAAAGTCGAACGTATTGTCGGTAACCACATGAGCCATTTTGGCACCGATACTGAACGTACCTTTCAGCAACGGCTGCTCGTAGTCGGCCTTTGCAGTGGTGATGTCAATATCGGTTGGAGTCAGGCTGCGGTAGATACGTTCGCTGAGGAGCACCTGCTCGTCGGGTGATCGGTAATAGTTGGGTTGGAAACTGTTTCCGCGGATGCGGTATGCGCCCCGATCGAGGTCAATATTGAGGCTGTGGCCCGTGGTGTCGGCGTAGCGGTAGTTGATGTTGGCGCTTCCGTCGCGTCGGTCGTCAAGCACGGTGTTTGTGGCGAGGAGCAAGGTATCAGGCAGGCCTGCCACATCGGTGCGGCTGATGAGGGTTCGGCTCTGGGCCCCCCATTCACCGGGCGACAGGCTTCCTTTGACCAGCACGCCGAAGGTATGCCGGTCGTTGATGCGCCATTCGGTACCGAGGCGGGCGTTGTTTCGGCGATTGACATCGTGGTTTTCGGCTGCCTGGTCAAAGCGCAGGTTGTTTTGCTCGCGCAAAAAATACTGGTTGTTGTGCCAGCGGCCGTAGTGGTTGTTGTAGGAACCGAACAGGTTGAAGCGTTTGCTGCGGTGATTGAGGCTAACGTTCAAACCGCCTTTGGTTGTTTTGCCCTGAACAGCCTCAAGGCCGATGGTTCCGTTGGTACCGAGGGCTTTGTTTCGGCGCAGTTTAATGTTGATAATGCCAGCGTTTCCGGCGGCATCGTACTTGGCCGAGGGGTTGCTGATGATCTCGATGCTGCCAATGTCGGCGGCTTGCATGCCCTTGAGCTGAGCGGCCAGGTCCTTGCCATCGAGCGGCACCTCCCGGTCGTCTATGAGGATGCGCAGCCCGTTTTTGCCTTTTAGCGACACGTTTTCGTTGTTATCCACCGTCACGCCGGGTGCTTTGCGCAGCAGTTCGAGGGCGTTCAGGCCGGTTGAGTTCACGGTGCCTTCCACGTTCAGGATGGTTTTGTCGGCTTTCACCTCGATGACGGGCTTACGCGCCGTCACAGTCACCTCACCCAGGGTTTTGGAGCCGTCGTCAAGGCGCGTTTCGCCCACACTCGTGTCCGTGCCAGCGTGTTCAAAAACCGGCGACATGCCTTTGCCTGATCCGACTCCGCTGGCCGAGAGGAAGTAGCGCCCGCGAGCCACTGTAGTCAGTTCATACCCGCCGGATTCATCGGTCATGGTTCCTTTGATGAGGGCAGAATCGGAGGCGTTGTACAGCGTCACGGTGACAAACTCGGCCGGGCTGCCGTCGTGCTGGAGTACTCGTCCGGTTATTTTTTGAGAAAACAAAACAGTGCCCACGAGCAGGGCGGGCAAGAGAAGAAAGAAAGATTTCATAGCGAATACGTTTGTTGTCGGCTGAATGCCGGACAAGAGACCCGCCAACGACCGGCAGTGTTACAGCCGGGTTGCGCCATTTCTATGAATTGCCGAAAGCCACCGACAAACGCTTCATCTAAGCAGAGGGCGGTTTTCCAAACGTAGAGGTTGTTCTTTTTTTTTCTGCAGCAGCCGCTTCTCCACGGCCCGTATGATCAGCCACTGACCGACAATGTAGGTTGCCACCACGCCCACCTGCGCACCCTCAAACGGTTGCCCGAAACGCGCAATTGCCAACAGGCAATCGGACAACATAAACAGGAGTGCACCGATCAGCAGGTTTCGGGAAATATTGCCCTCGAACTGGCCCCACCAGTTGAGGGCACTCAGCGACATAGCCGTGATTGCCAAACCGTAGGCAACCACCGGCAACCGAAGCCCTTCGGGAATTCCCGGCCATAGCCAGGCCAGAAAACCGACGAGAAATACCACAAACAGCGCGGCCCAAATTGGTTGTTTACGCAAAAAGCCACTGCGCAGGGGTACCTCCGACAAAAAACCGCCCAGGTAGCACAGGTGCGTGATCAAAAACGCGCCCAACCCAACGAGAAAAGCAAACTCGCCGTAAGGTCCATGGGCGAAAATCAGAAACATGTCGCCGATCAGGGAAAAAACCAGCCCGGCCACCACTGTATGACGCAAAAAACGTCGGATACCAGGCGTGCTGATCAGAAATCCAGCACCGAGCAGCTGCATCAGCATCACTTTGGAGCTGTTCGCCAGCATGGTGTTGTCGAATAGTACGCAGCCGACGTGAAATACGGCCATGACGATGAAAATGATGTACGATGGTGTTATTTTTCGTTCCATGCTGCAATGTTACAGTATTTGTTTGCGGAAGACCAAATTGTCAATCAGCCGAACATCGCCCGCCCAGGCAGCCAAGCAGGCCACGACGAACACGCTGTCGGCCCAATTTGCCACTGGCAACAGGGAAATGCCGTCCACGATGTCGAAGTACTCGGGCCGCAGGCCGGCTGCTTGCAGGCGCTCCATTGCCGTGGCTTGCACGGTGGCAGCAGGCAGGGTTTCAAATGCCGTTTTTGCTGCGAGCAGGGTTTGGTAAATCACCGGTGCGGCAGCACGCATGTCGGGGCTGAGGCGCAGGTTTCGGCTCGACATGGCCAGGCCGTCCGGTTCACGGGTGGTAGGGCACATGACCAATTGCACCGGCGAGCCGATTTGGTGCAGCATATCGCGCACAATGGTCAGTTGTTGGAAATCTTTTTGGCCCATGTACAACCGGGTTGGTTGCACGATGTCGAGCAGGCGCTTAACCACCGTGGCCATACCGTGAAAATGGCCGGGGCGGAATTCGCCCTCCATGACCTGTTCCAATTGCCGAAAATCGAGGGTCACGGTCAGGTCTTTTCCCGGCGGGTACACCTCCGAAACGGGCGGCAGGAACAACGCATCACAGCCCGCGTCGAGCAGCAGGGAAGTATCCTGTGCAGGCATCCGGGGGTATTTGTCCAAATCGGTTGGGTCGTTGAACTGGGTTGGGTTGACAAAAATGCTCACCACTGTCAAATCGCATTCAGCCTTGGCGGCATGTACAAGGCTCAGGTGCCCGGCGTGCAGGGCACCCATGGTGGGAGCAAAACCGGTTGTTTTGCCTAATTGGCTTTGCACGGAAAGCCAGTGTTCCAGATCGGCCGTTTTTTTGAAAACCAACATGTCAACGGTGGTTTGGCGGGCTCAAAGGTTGGAAAAAAACAAGCCAATCATTTTTGCTTTGAAGCTTTACGTCGCGTTTTCGCAGCTCCTGGCGCGGATACGGCGGGTTGTACCGATGCGACTGAAGTTTGCTCTGGCTGACTGGGTGGTTCGGCTGGCAGTGGCTGCAGCCGAAACGAAGCCGGGGCAATGTCGGCCCCTATGCCCCGATACACCGAGAAGTAGCGCTCGATAGTGCGCTCCCAAGAAAAATCGAGGGCCATGACTCGCTCGCGCAAATGCTCCACGGTGTCGGGATCGTTGTGCCACATGGATGCGCCGCGGTAGATGGCGTGTACCGCATCCTCGATGCTGAAATTGTCGAAACGAATTCCGCGACCGGAGCCGTCCGGCTCGCCGATGTCGGGCACGGTATCTTTTAACCCGCCTACCGCACGCACGATGGGAATAGTGCCGTAGCGCATGGCGTACATTTGGTTTAGCCCGCATGGCTCCACGCGGGAAGGCATGACGAGGTAGTCGGAACCGGCATAAATCTGGTGCGCGAGCGCCTCATTGTAGTCAATCACGGCGTTGAACCGGCCCGGAAACTGGTGTGCCATAGAACGGAACTGGTTTTCCGTCCAGGCCTCGCCGGTGCCCAGAACCAGGAAACTCGCCCGAGCGCCGGCATGGATGAACCGTTGGAACACATCAGGCAGCAGGTCCACGCCCTTTTCACCTACCATGCGCCCGATAAAACTGAACAGGGGAGCATCGTAGGGGAATCCAAACCACTCGCACAACACCCGTTTGTTACGGGTTTTGAACTTAGAAATATTGCCGCCCTCCAACGGGTACTGTACTGACGGGTCGTTAGCCGGATCCCAAACCTGCGCATCAATGCCGTTGACGATGCCGTGTTCCTTGCGCCACTCCTGCCGGAAAAGCGGCTCTAACCCGAGGCTGCTCTGGTGCAATTCGAACAGATACGAGGGCGATACGGTAGTAACAGCCCACGCAGTTTTGACCCCCGTGGCCATTGGGTTCGCCGCCCCGTTCCAGTCTACCAGGTTGCGGGCGCTGGCTTCGTAAGGCGGCAACAAATGGCCGTTTTTCCAACTGAATGCGCCTTGGTACTGGGCGTTGTGGATGGTATAAACCGTGGGTATAGGTGCCAGTTGTTGGTACGCCGGGCAATGTTTCACCATCCAGGGTATGAGGCCGGTATGGTGGTCGTGGCAGTGCAGTACGCGGGGCCGCTCGTACCACGGGAAGGAGATCAGCCACTCCAGCACGGCTTGTTGGAAGCCGATGTAGCGTTGTAGTTCGTCACCGAATGGTGCTCCGGAAGGGTCGTTGTATATGCCGGGACGGTCGTACAGGCCGGGCATGTCCACCACAAAAAGCGGGTAGCCGAGCGTATTTCCTGCCTGTTGCTGCACACGAAAAGGTATTTGCCGCCAATTGATCCATGTTGTACCCTTGAATACGGTAATCCACTCCGCATTGTCGATCCAGCGCAGGGCGTATTTTGGGATAATGGCGGCGGAAAGTACGCCCGAAGCGGTGTTGTACTTGGGCAGCGAGCCTACCACGTCACCCAGCCCGCCTGTTTTGGCGGCCGGGTAACACTCGGCGGAGATATGAAGGACTTGAAGCATTTCGACAATCAATGATGAATGATGAATTTTGTGCCATGTCGGGCAAACTCTGTGAGCCTCCAAAAACTCTGTGAGCCTCTGTGACACTTTTTTTGTGCAATACCGGGCGCTAAGTAACGCACTGTCACCAACATCCACAGCACCTTTTACTGTCGGACCAATTTCACAGTCTGCCACTTGCCGCCTGATTTTCGGACTTTGAGGGCGTAAAATCCGGGGAGCAGGTCGCCAGTAAAAAGGGCATCGTTACCGGTGATCGCTGTGGTGCGCAGGCGTTTGCCAGCAGCGTTCGCGATTTGCACCTCTACTTGTTCGTCGGATTTTAGTCCCGAAAAACGCACCCACGAGCCGGCGGGATTGGGGAAAACGCTGATCTGTTCAGCGGTATCGGGCTGGCCGCCCGTGGAGGTTACCGTTCCGGCAAACAGCCAGACATAGGCCGCCGGAAACTCGCGCCGCCAGAACCACTCGGAGTGTTGGCCGTCCGGCGGCGTGAGCGAGAATTTTTCGTTGGGCAGGAAGCCCGCTGTAGTCATAGCATTGGCCACTTCCTGCATGTTTTGTGTCACGGATACTGGCTCTTGTCCACCGGAAAGGAAATACACACGGGCCTCGCCTTCGCGGGGGTTGGCAGCCACGTGCGTTGCCGGGTTGTTGCCCGCAAACCAGAAGGCCGGGGAAAAAATGCCCGCCCTCGAGAACACGTCCTGCCGTTCGGACAGCGCATACATCGAGATTAACCCGCCCATACTGCTGCCCATGATACCAGTAGTATTGCGCCCGGGGAGGGTACGGAAGGTACTGTCAATGTGTGGCTTGAGTGTGCTGGCAATGAATTCCAAATAAGCGGCACCAAGGCCGCCGGCGTTGTACTGGGCGTTTGGCCAGGGAGAATATTCATTAAGGCGTTCGTTGCCTGGGCCGTTGTCGATCCCCACCACAATGCAACCGTGGTCGCCCTGTTGGTGCAGGGTGTTGAGCGACTCGTCCACCTCCCACTCGCCCGTGAAACTGGTGGCGGCATCGAACAGGTTTTGGCCGTCGTGCATGTACAGCACCGGGTATTTTTTGGTGCTGGTGTGGTAGTCGGGCGGCAAATAAATCCAGATGCGGCGGTTCTTGTTGAGTTGGGGCATGTAAAAGTTGGGCGACAGGATAGCCACATTGGGCGCAGCGGTGGAGTTGGTGCCGCCCACGTCTTCCCAGGAGAGGATGGTGAGGTCCACCGTGGTGGGCTGGCCGGAGTAGGTCAGCACGCGATCTGGCCGGAAACCACCGTTGGCGTTGCCTTCCACGGTAGCCCAACTACCGCGGGTGAACTTGTATTTCACTTCGCCTGCGGGCGGGTTGAGTGTGATGCTGTATGTACCGTTGCCGAGTGGGGTGAGGGCGGTAGCCGGGTCGGCGGGGTTCCAATTGTTGAACGTGCCTGCGGCGTGGATACTCGCACCCTGAGGCGTGTTCATGGGTATGGATGTGACCCGAAGCGTCAGTTGGCCGTACGCCGAGGCGGCGAGGATTTGGGCAAAAAGAAGGGCAAGTAGGGGGAGGCGATATGTTTTTTGCATGGGATAAAAATCGGTTTGGAATGTGTGAATTACTGAAAAAGCGGGCAAATTTCGGGATAATTTGGCAGAATGTGGCAGCCAGTTTACAGCCAAACGTGACAAGAGCGGTGCTACCCGCAAATCTTTTCGTTTTTTTGAGCCGAATTTATTCACGACCCGACTCATGCGCCTCCGCCAGTTGTTCCCGTTCCTTTTTTTCCCTCTCGCCCTGTCGGCCCAAACGGACTCAGCCTCCCTCCTCCTCGCGCCGGAGCGCCTGCTCGACACCAATATCCAAACCATCAAGCGGGGCTTGAGCAAGCGGCAGGTATCGGCGGCCACACGTTCGTTGGAGGACGTGGATCAGGTGCCGTTCACGGTATGGGTAGTGACCGCTCAAGACATCCAGCGCAACGGATTTGTCACCCTCGGCGATGTGCTGCGTGCAGCACCGGGCGTTCGGGTGTCGCAGCCCGGCAACGCCTTGGAAGGCGAAACATTCCTCGTACGTGGGTTGCCCGGCAATCGCTACATGAAAGTGCTTATCAACGACGTACCCATCAAGCCCACCGCCGCACCCGGTATGCCCATCGGTTACCAACTGCCTATCCGCCAGGCCGAACGCATTGAGATCGTGTACGGTCCGGCGGCAGCCATTTACGGCGATGGTGCCTGCGCAGGTGTAGTCAACATCGTGCTGAAAGAAAACGAACGTCCCATTTTCACCCAGGCTGACCTGTCGTTCGGTAATTTCGGCTACAATAGCCTCGATCTCATGCTCGGTGGCAAGCTGTTTCGCGACAAAGACATATTCCGCTTCAGCCTCTACGGCAGCAGCACCGTGCGGGAGAACACCGATTATTTCTACGACAACAACCTGTTCAAGGCCAAAAATTACCTGCCTTTTGATTTGGACTCTAGCCTGTACACGGGAAATCCCAACTACCGAGCCCGCGATCTCGGCGACTCCATTGCCCGTACTTCTCCAATAGCCCACGAAAGCCGTTTGCTGGGCATCAACCTGACGTGGCGCGGCATTCATTTTAACTACAACCGGCTCACCCGTTTCGACCACAGCGGCCTCGGCCTCAGCCCGCTCGCCATTTCGTACGCCAACCCGTCGAACCGCATTGCCGAACAGATCGAAACGTACGCCTTCAGTTACCAGCGCAAACGCAACGAGCGCACCACTACGAACACACTCTCGATCCTGCGCTACTCCGTACAGGGCGGCTCTTCGTTTACACCCATTTTCGACCGCCTGAGCGCTGCGCTGTACTACGCCAAAGCCCCCGAACTGACTACTGATATGGAGCGCCGTGACCTACTCACCGACATCTATAGGCGCTACAGTTCCGAGGAGCGGTATTTCGCCGCCGAAGGGATTGACGTTCGGTTGGAATCCAAGATTGATGCCCGACTGAGCCCCGCTCTAACGTTGGGCGCTGGACTACAAGCCAATGCAGGCAGCGGCGTGCCGCCGATGGGCTATTATCCCGGTCCGATTGAGGTACGCCTGAACGGGGAAAGTGACCCGCCCAACCCGTCGCCGTTTGCCCCCCATGACGAGGGTTATCTCGATGCCAACGCCTTCGCTCAATTGCACTGGCGCGGAAAGAAAACTACCATAATCGGCGGATTTGCAGCCAACTACGCCTACAACAACCCGTTTGAAATAGCGCCGAGGCTGGCTGTAAAATACCGGGCTGACAGTACATGGGCATTCCGATTCGCTTACACGGAGGGTTTCCAGCGCCCCAGCGTATACAGCCGCGTGGCGACGTATCGGATTGACACCGACCCCGTTCGGGCCGAACCCGCCTTTCACGACCTGAACCGTACCGAACGAGTCCGCTCGCTGGAACTGGGGCTGCGCCGGTATTCAGGTCGATTCACGTCCGACGTTTCGTTTTTCTATCAGGAAGCGCACAATTTGGCCCGTGATGGCTACCTGCGCCAGACCGGAAATGGCTGGCGGTACGGATTCGAGCAGGCACCCGGGCTGGCGATGGCATTGTGGGGAATCCAGGGGACTATTGGCGACGACATACTTGACTTCGATCTGACTTCCCAAACGCCAGGCGAGAATCAGATTAAAGCACATGCCGAATTCTATTTCCAGTACGCACGCGGCCGCGAGTGGTTTGGATACGGCCTGCCAGCTACCGACGACGTGCGCAACTACCCCCGCTGGATAACGCAACTGCGCCTGTCCCTGCAGGCCCAAAAGTGGGAGTTCATGATCAGCACGTCCAGCAACAACACCATCCTCGGCAGCTCGGTGACCTACCGCGACCAGTACGCTCGCCCCATCGCCGATCCTCGTTACGCCAGCTACCGAATTTGGGATGCTATGTTCCGCCTCTACCTGAGCAAAAACTTCCTCGCGTATATGCACGTGCGCAACATCTTCGACCGCCAGCATGCCGGCATTGATGCCACAGGCACGCCCGACGATCTGCTGTACAACCCGCAGCCGGGGCGGGTGCTGCGTTTTGGGGTGAATTATGATATGAAATAGTGGTGGTTCATTTTCCCCTTTCAAACCACCTCCGCCACCACGAAAATACTGCCCGTCACCACAACCAAATCAGCGGGCTGAGCGGCCCGGCGGGCAGCCATCAAGGCATTTTTCACCGAGACGTACGCGCGACCGTCAAGGCTGGCATTTGCCGCTTTTTCGCGCAGCAATGTTGCTTCCAATCCGCGAGGGATATTAGCCTTTGCAAAATAGTAGCGGGCTGTATGGGGAAAAAGTGCCAGCAGCGGCTCCACGGACTTGTCGTTCACAAAGCCCAGCACGAAGTGGATTTGCCGGAACGGCATACCGGCCAGCCGCTCCAACACGATGCGCAAGCCCGCCTCGTTGTGGGCGCTGTCGCACAAAATCGTGGGATTTTCTCCGATCACCTGCCAGCGGCCCATGAAACGGGTGCGTTCGACAGTTATAAGTTTTGGATTTTGAGTTTTCAGCGGCAAAGGCCCCACCCCCAAGTGGCGGGAAGTGTTGGCGGCCCCTTCGCCAAATAATTGGCTTGCATCCGCTTGTATTTCTTTTTGTTGAGCCGCCCGCCGCTCTTGAGAAGGCGTCGTCAGCAATGACCACACTACCTCCCAGGCTTGCAGCACCGTGGCGAGGTTTTTTTGCTGAAACGGCCCGGCTACATCCAATTCCAGGTTGTGCAAATACGGTTTGCCATCCCGGAAAACGTCGTACATCGTAGTTTGCCAGGAGCCGGTTTCTTTTTCCAAAACCTGAAAATGCTGGTCTGCGAACACGATGGCGGAATTTGTTTCGGCGGCTTTTTTCAAAAAAACGGGAGCCGACTCGGGGTGGGTTTCGCCAACAACCACAGGCACGCCGGGCTTGATGATACCGGCTTTTTCCCCGGCGATGAGCGGCAGGGTGTCGCCCAGCAGATTTTGGTGGTCGTAGCTGATATTGGTGATGACGCTGAGCAGGGGGGTGATCACGTTGGTGCTGTCGAGCCGCCCGCCAAGGCCCACTTCAATCACGGCAATGTCCACCCGTTCGCTAGCGAAATGTTCGAAGGCCATAGCCACGCAAAGTTCAAAAAAGGAGGGCTGTATTTTTTCGATCACGGCGCGGTGCTTATGTACGAAATCCACAACCGATTTTCGCGGGATGTATTGGCCATTGATCTTGATACGCTCGCGGAAATCGCGGTAGTGGGGGCTGACATACAGGCCGGTTTTGAGGCCCGACGTTTGGCAGAGAGCGGCCATGAAATGGCTGACGGAGCCTTTGCCGTTGGTGCCACCGACGTGGATACTGGGAAACTTGTGCTGCGGGTTGCCCAAATGTTCGCAGAGGGCGAGCGTATTGCCAAGGTCTTTTTTGTACGCCGCAGGGCCGATGCGCTGGAACATGGGCAGCTGGGCGTACAGGTAGTCGAGTACTTCTCGGTAGGTCATGGTAATTTAACGCACGAGGTCGAATCGCAGCAGCATGCCATCACCTTTTTTGCCCTCGCTGGACAGGAAAAGGTTGCCCTCAGCATCAAAGGCAATACCCTCCGGCTGGGGTAATATTTTTTTGTAAAGGCGGGCTGCGTAGCGGATTTTTCCAGTCAGGTAATCCAGTACCACCAACCGTTTCAGTGCGGTGGAAACCACATAAACATCACCGGAGATGGGGTGAACGGCTACGCCGGAAGGGCTGAAAAAGTTGCGTTTGTCGTCGTCGTTGTAGGGCACGAGTTCGTTCACTTCGCGCGGATTGATCGTGAAGGCAGGCGATTCGGTCAGGCTGTTGCTCTTCAAATCGAAGGCATAAACATGGCGGACATCGTCGTTTTCGGGGTTGCCTTTGCAGGCCAGGAGCAAGGCATGGCGCTTGAGGTCGTAACCCAGCCCTTCCACGTCATCGTCTTTGGTGAGAAAAGTTTTGAATGTCGAGACGCGGGGTTTGTCTTTGTTCCAGCGGGCAATTTCAGATACTTCACCATTGCTGCGCACGGCGTACAGGCATTTGCCCACAAGTTCCACGCCTTCAAAATCGCCTTTTTCCCGAAACGAGACGCGCCGCAGGATGGCCCCGCCAGCTGCTCCGTCCATGAAAAGCACCTCACCGCGTTCGTCGGAGATGGCGCAAAAAACGCCCGTTTCATTGGTCGGGCCAAGGCCGGACACCTCATACAGAGCCGTGTCCACAAAGTTGATGACCAGCGAAGGCTCGGCCAGCCGGTACGGGACGCTGTCGGCCACCGCC
Organism: Saprospiraceae bacterium; assembly: GCA_046153695.1. Taxonomy (GTDB): domain Bacteria; phylum Bacteroidota; class Bacteroidia; order Chitinophagales; family Saprospiraceae; genus M3007. Next base: position 2,368 of record JBJXEZ010000112.1, on the reverse strand, counting down.
GTACAAGCGCCGGCGGAGGAAAAAGCCGCGAAAAGAGCGGCAAACAAGAGGGCTTGGACGGGGTATTTTTTCATACACAGGTCTATTGAGCCAAGGCGAGTTGGCAATTTGGAAAAAGTATGTGGTTTACTACTCGTCTCGAAAAACCTCGATTTCGTGTGTACGCACGACCAGATCGGTGAACTTACCCTTGAAGCGTGTAGCTCGCACGATATGGTTGTCAATCCAGTGGTAGTTGCCGCCACGTGGTTTGCCGAAGATAATACCGTGGTATTTGAATCCGTGCCGAATCAGCCACTCTTCGGTCACGGGCCGGTGCGCCTCGGTGCGGCTGGTGAAAAAATAGATGATGTGTCCTTCCGCAAACCATTTGTTCAGCATGTCTAATGCGTCCGGGTAAGGCAGAACGGTGCCCATTCGTTCGGGTTCTTCGTTTGGCACATCGTCACAAATTGTTCCGTCTATGTCTATCAAAAAATTTCGAATGTTTTCGGGTAGCACAGGGCTTACCCGTTCGCCTTTTTCGTTGAAAATCTCGCGCAGGCCCGATCCTGCCTGTGTACTTGCATCCTCCATGATTTTGTGTGTTTTACGCAAAGGTAAAATTGAAATAGCCGTATTTCCCGCATACCTCTTCAGATTTCAAACAAAAGTCATCCATACGAGTGGAAACGATCGAAAATCTTACTCATAAACGATATGGGAAAGCAAGCCCATCCTCGCCCTACCTTTGCAGCACCATGCGCCAATACAATACGCAAATCGGTACTGACCCGGCTTCGGCAGCCACATGGCTGCTCGACGGGGCTTGTGTGGGCTTTCCGACGGAAACGGTCTATGGCCTTGCGGCTAACGCGCTCCATCCGGCGGCTGTGGCCAGTATCTTCGAAGTCAAAAACAGGCCGACATTTGACCCGTTGATCGTACATGTGACGGGCATTACGCAAGCGGAGCGATACGCAAGTGAATTTCCCGCGCCGCTGAGGCTTTTGGCCGAGCGTTTTTGGCCTGGTCCGCTGACGGTGCTCGTGCCCAAACACAACTCGGTAGCCGATTTGGTCACATCCGGCCTGCCCCGTGTGGCGCTGCGTGCGCCTGCTCACCCGGTGGCCCAATCCCTGTTGCGGGCGCTACATTTCCCGTTGGCCGCCCCCAGCGCCAACCCGTTTGGGTACATCAGCCCGACAACGGCTCAGCACGTCTTTGATCAGTTGCAGGGAAAAATCCCGTACATCCTCGACGGCGGAGCGTGTACCGTTGGCGTGGAAAGCACCATCGTTGGCATGGAAAACGGCCAGCCCGTTGTGTACCGCCTCGGCGGCCTGTCCCTGGAAAAAATCGAAGAAACCATTGGTTCGGTACAAACCCTGCTCAACCAGGGCAGCAACCCCACTGCACCTGGTATGCTCCTGTCGCATTACGCACCCGTAAAGCCGCTACAGTTGGTAAACTTTAGCCAACTTTCCAATCAACCTGCCACTAGACCTATCGGGTTATTGCTTTTTTCGAATCGCCCCGACCTGCCCGGTTATGCACAAAAACTGGTGTTATCGCCTGCGGGTGATCTGGCGGAAGCCGCACAACACTTGTTCGCTGCCCTGCGCATACTGGACGCAGCCGACGATGTGGCCGAAATTTGGGCAGAACTGTGCCCGGAAACCGGACTTGGGCGTGCGATAAACGACCGCTTGCGGCGTGCAGCAGCACAACGACCTGCCATTGACTGAGCACGGCTTCACGGCAAAAGCACCAAACTAAGAGCGCACTAACGCAAGCAGTTCCTGTGCTGCTTTTGCTACCACTGTTCCCGGGCCAAACACCGCAGCCACGCCAGCATTTTTCAAAAAATCGTAGTCCTGCGCTGGCACGACCCCGCCGACCACGACGAGGATGTCTTCGCGTCCCAGTTTTTTCAGTTCGGCAATGGCTTGTGGTGCCAGTGTTTTGTGGCCTGCGGCAAGGGAAGAAATACCGAGTATGTGTACGTCATTTTCTGCGGCCTGACGAGCGGCCTCGGCGGGCGTTTGGAACAGCGGCCCGATGTCCACATCGAAACCAAGGTCAGCAAAGGCTGTGGCGATGACTTTGGCACCGCGGTCGTGGCCGTCCTGCCCTAACTTGGCCACGAGAATGCGCGGACGGCGGCCCTCCTGTTCGGCAAAGGCATCCGCCATGACGCGGGCCTTTTCAAAATCGTCGTTCTTTTCCATGGTTGCAGCATAAACGCCTGACACCGTGCGGGTGGTGGCGGTATATCGGCCAAAGGCGTTTTCCAAGGCCTGGGAAATCTCGCCGAGGGTAGCGCGGGCGCGCGCGGCGTCAATGGCAAGGGCGAGCAGGTTGGCCTCACCCCCAACCCCTCTCCAAA
>JBJXEZ010000110.1:0-51154 GCA_046153695.1 Saprospiraceae bacterium | reverse complement strand
GGGTATGCAGGTTGTTTCCCAAACGCTCATAATATGAATTTGAAATTCCCTTTTCCGCTCTTCTAACATTTGTCCAAAAACAATGATCAGGTACACTTCCTGGGTTCTTCTCATGCTCTCCTTTTTTAGTTGCTTTCGCAAAAAATCGCCGCCCGATAACCTCAAGGGCTGGCTCGAAAACGAGTTTCCCGGGCGGTACGAGGTACTGGTCTCGAACTTGAAAATGCTCGATGTAATGGCTCAGTTCCGGGGCGAAAAACGCGGATTGGTGGCTGACAAGAACGATCTCGATGTGCAGTTTTTCTTGGACTGGGAAAAAGGTGCCGAAGGGCTAGGGCTGGATGCACAGGAAGTGACCCAGGCGCATGAACGTGCCCGCAAGGAGGTGGTAGCGGCACGCAGTTGGCTGGATCGCCTGCACGCCAATGCGTTAGAAAAAATATCGGTCGGAGTTTTAGAAGAGGCGCTCATCGTACAGGTTTTCTTAGAGCCTTCTCCAACACTGCGCGAGCGTACGCTCGACAACGTGAAAGCTGCCACGGTGGCAGGAGCTGACCCATCGCCAAAGGTTGTTTTTCTTGAAATCATGGAACCGGCGGTGTTCGGCACCGAGTATCAGGGCATCATTCCGCGCGGGCATTGGGAGGCCGGTAGAGGCTGGCAACGGGAAAACTTGCTTCTTTCGCTGCGCATAGAGTCCGGCAAGGAGACCGCCTGGGAGATTAACCCCGAAGCCACGCGCTGTATAAATTACCGCGATGAGGCCTACCAGCAAGCCAAAGCCTGGGCCGACATGAACTTGCCCAAGCCGTTTTTTATGGACAACGAACGCCCTGTGCGTTTCGACCCAAAGCCTGCAGATGCACGCCCTCGGAACAAGCCGGGCATCCAGTATGATTTTCCGTTTTTTGATAAAGATCCCGCTGGCAGCGATGTCGAACCTTCGGGCTATGTCACCGGTATTTTTTACCCCGACGAGCAGGTTTTTGCCCAAGTGCAGAAACAACGGAAATAATGAACGTGTATCTTCTCTAAATTTAAAACCGCACGAAAAGCGACTTTATCCATTTGAAATGCTCAAAAAACGTCTATGGAAGCAGATAAAAACAAGTTGCACAGAGGCTCACAAAGTTTTAGAGGACATAGAGTAAACTTGTTTTGATCCAAGGTGATGTAGCACATTTATTTCTCTGTGTACTCTCAAACTCCGTGAGCCTCTGTGCAACTTGTTTTTGTGTCCTCTCAATAGGAGCTCAGGAAAAGGGTGTATAAAAATTCTGAATGCCCCAATTTTACAGCGATGTTCAAAATTATTTCAGCCGCTTGCAGCCCGGCGACTGAAATTTAAACACGCTCTAAACGCATACCAACTGAAATAGTCCGAATTTTGCCCGTCTACCGCTCATCTAGATTTCGCATCATGCACTACCATTCGCTTGGCCAAGTCCCCCCAAAACGCCACACCCAGTTTCGCAAACCCGACGGCTCGCTGTACCACGAAGAATTGTTCAGTACGGAAGGTTTTAGCGACCTGTACTCCCTGCTCTACCATTGCAACGCGCCTACCCAGATCGTGCAGGTGGGCGAGCCGTTCAGCATCGCGCCGCGTACCGTGCATGACAAACAGTTGAAACACCGTTGCCTGCGCGGGTTTCATATTCAGCCAGAGGACGACTACCTGAAGTCTCGGAAACCTGTGTTGGTCAACAACGACTGCAAAGTCATCCTCGCTGCACCGCGCAAGAGTATGACGGATTATTTTTTCAAAAACGCTGATGCCGATGAGGTCATTTTCGTACACGAGGGCACCGGAACGCTGCGCACTATGTACGGAAACTTGCGTTTTGGGTATGGCGACTACCTCGTTGTACCGCGCGGCACCACCTACCAATTGACTTTTGACGGAGCGGACAACCGCCTGCTTATCGTGGAAAGTAGCGGCCCCATTACCACACCCAAACGATACCGCAATTCCTTCGGCCAACTCATGGAGCATTCGCCGTTTTGCGAGCGCGACTTCCGCAAGCCCACCGACCTCGAAACCCACGACGAGCGCGGCGACCACTTGTTTTTCATCAAAAAACAGGACAATATCTACCCGTATCACTACCTCAACCACCCGTTTGACCTGATTGGATGGGACGGGTTCGTATACCCGTTTGCCTTTTCGATCCACAATTTTGAGCCGATCACCGGTCGTGTACACTTGCCGCCGCCTATCCACCAGACGTTTGATGGGCACAATTTTGTGATCTGCTCGTTCGTGCCGCGCCTGTACGATTACCACCCGCTAGCAGTACCGGCTCCGTACAACCACTCCAATATTGACTCGGATGAAGTGCTCTACTATGTGGACGGTGATTTTATGAGCCGCAAACACGTCGAACGCGGAATGATCACCTTGCACCCCGGCGGCATTCCCCACGGCCCGCACCCGGGTACTGTGGAAAAAAGCATCGGTGCCAAAGAAACCCGCGAGTTAGCCGTGATGGTGGATACGTTCCGCCCGCTACTTATGACGGAATATGCAGCAGGCATCGAAGATCCGGACTACTACAAATCCTGGCTGGTAAGGACTGATGCCGATCTCGGCGGACATTGATTTCATGGCACGCAACCCTTCAACGGTTTAAACCGTAAAGAGGCATTGATGTCATACGTTTTTCGTGCTGAGAGTAGACACAAGAAATAAGAGCGAGTTTAAAATTTAGTCGCCGGACTACAAGCGGCACTAAATTTTAAACACGCTCTAAACTGCACAGGGTCGCTCCAACTCTGTGAGCCTTTGTGTCCTATGTTTTTCTCTGCTCCTAACGCTTGACCTCCGCCATTCCTACACCTTATTATTTACTACTGATTCATGAAAAAAATACCTGCCGTAACCGTTTACTTGCTCCTGCTTTGCTACGTTGAAACCACAGTTGCTCAAAAACTGCCGATGCAAATGCGCTTGTCCGACGACGGGCACCGCATTGTCACAGGCGACCAGGCCCCCACCGGGTTGTATGACTCGGCCATCGTCAGGTCGATTTACCTGGATTTTGCACAACCAAATTATTGGACCCTGCTGACGAGCAATTACCAGTCGAAGACCGATCTGCCTGCTACCATGACCGTCAACGGTGTGCTCTACGACAGCGTGGGTGTGCGCTTTAAGGGCCAGACTTCGTACCAAATGGCTCAAAACTCCCAGAAAAAGTCCTTCAACATTACTGTGGACCATGCCAATCCAGATCAGACGCTGATGGGCTACCAAACCTTGAACCTGAACAACAGCTTTCAGGACGCGTCTTTCCTGCGCGAGATTTTTTTTCAGCACCAGATTCGGCGGCACATTCCGGCAGCCAGTTCCAATTACGTCAACTTGTACATCAACGGCCAAAACTGGGGCCTGTACCCCAACGTCCAGCAACTGAACAAAGACTTCCTGAGCGAGTGGTTTTTCAGTAACGATGGCGCCAACTGGCGTGCCGACACGAACACCCCGACAGGCGGGGGCGGTGGCGGCCCCACTTGGGGCGACGGCACAGCGGCGCTCAACAACCTTGGCTCTGACACAACCCAGTACCAAAAATACTACACCCTGAAAAGCAGCGATGTGGACAACCCCTGGAGCCACCTCATTGCTACATGCCAGGCGCTCAACGCTACACCCATGGCAGACTTGCCAAACGTACTGCCCAATTTCCTGGATATTGACCGTACCCTGTGGCACCTCGCCAGCGAAATTGCTTTTGCCGACGATGACAGCTATGTGTACAAAGGCAAAATGGACTACTACGTTTATTACGAGCCGGAAACGGGGCGTATGACCCCGCTGGAGTACGACGGAAACAGCGTCCTGCTCAATATGACCGTCAACTGGGGCGCCTTCTACAACGAAACTAAAGTGAACTACCCGCTGATGAACCGCATCCTTGCCGTGCCCATCTGGCGGCAGCGGTATCTGGCGCATTTGCGGACGATCGTGGAGGAGGAAATGAACCCTACTGTGTGCAATGCCATGATAGACAACTACAAGGCTATGATCGACCCCTTTGTGCAGGCGGATCCGAAAAAATTGTACACCTACACCCAGTTCAACAGTGAGGTGACGACCATTAAAAATATCATCAACACCCGCCGCAACAACCTGCTGAACAATGCCGAGGTAAAACAGGTGGCCCCGGCTATCACGACAGCCGCCTACCAAAATGCCGCTGGACAAACCTGGGCAAAGCCACTTGCCTCGGAAACGGCCACCGTGACGGCACAAGTGACTTCCACGGTCGGGATTTACGGAGTCAACCTTTTTTACTCCACACAACTAACCGGCAATTTCACGCCCATCCAAATGCACGACGACGGCCTGCACAACGACGGTGCCGCCAACGACGGCCTGTATGCCGCTGCTATTCCCGGTCAAACGGCTGGCACATGGGTGCGTTTTTACATCGAGGCGGTAGCCAATACCACCGCCCGCTCGGTTTCGTACATGCCCGTGGGTGCTGAACACGACGTGTTCGTTTACCAGGTACAGCCGCAGGCCGCAGCCAATGCTACGCTTGCCATAAATGAAGTAATGGCTTCCAACTCCGTTACGATCACCGACCCGCAGGGCGACAACGATGACTGGATCGAACTGTTCAATAAATCCAACAGCCCGATTGACCTCGCCGGATACTACCTGACAGATAACCCGACCAACTTGACCAAATGCCAAATACCGAGCAGTGTCATCATCCCTGCTAACGGCTATCTCATCATTTGGGCAGACGAGGATAGCTCTGATGGCCCTACCCACTGCAATTTCAAACTTTCCGCCTCAGGTGAGCAAGTACTCCTGCTCGACCCGAATCTGAACCTGGTGGACTCCGTGACTTTCGGAGCACAACAAACCGACATGGGCTACGCACGCGTGCCGAACGGAACGGGCAATTTCATTATTCAAGCCCCAACCGTCGGTACGAACAACAATACCGTCAGCACTTCGGAAGCCGAATACGCATCGGTGGGGTTAACGCTTACTCCCAACCCGACCGCTGGCGTGTTCACCGTACGGCTCGAGCGTACGCTGGACGGGCAGCCGATCCAGGTAAGTGATATGGCCGGGCGTTTGCTCTTCAGCCAAGTGCCGTTCGGGCTGACCACCGATGTTTCCGGCCAAAACTGGCCAGCCGGCATGTACATCGTCCGGTACGCTGGCGAGGTACAGCGTTTGGTGAAAAATTGATCGCTGAGAATGTTTTTGAAACCTGGAAGGTCTTGAGTCCCCGTACCTAAACTACTGATTTTCATGGAATTCCTAACCGCTGTTTCTCAAGTGGACAACCAGTCCGTGGTGCTGATTGTATTTTCGGCACTGCTCTCGTTTTTGCTGTCCACGCTGATCGTTTTCACCTACGAAAAAACGTCGCAGGAGGTAGCACCGCCGCACCATTTCATCCAGTCCATGATCCTGATGGCCATCGTGACCTCCACGATCATGCAATCCATCGGCGACAGCATGGCCCGGGGCTTCGGTATTTTTGGTGCGTTGGCTATTCTTCGTTTTCGCACCAACCTGATCAGCACGCGCAACATCTCGTTCATCTTTGCCAGTATGGCTGTGGGCATTGCCTGCGGGGTGTACAGTTTTGTAAACGCGATCATTGGCACGCTGGCCTTTTGTCTCGTGGCTTTTTTGCTGCGCCTCACCCCGTTCAGCCACAAAAGCAACTTGCTGGGCGAGTTGCGGTTTACGTTGCCCGTGGATTCGACCGATTTGGAAGCGGCTCAGGAGGCTATTCGGGGGCTTTGCCGAGCATTTGCCCTGAAACGCTACCGGTTGATTCCCGCCGCTCAAACGGATAAAGACCGTGTTGAGTACTGGTACGACGTGCGCATGACCAACGAAATGCAGGGCATGGCACTTGCCCACCGCCTGCGCCAGATCGAGGCTGTGCAGGACATTCGACTGAACTTCAACGATACCTACGTCAACCTAACCGATTGAACTATGCGCCGTTTCAATTTGCTTTACCTCGCATTGCCCGTGGCAGCATGGGCTTTGTACGGGCTTTTCAACTACCTGAGTCAAGGCACAGCCACATTTTTCGGCGTAGCCGAAAACCTGGAAACACATATCAACCTCGACCAGGATGCCACTGTCAACCGAATTCACGTCTCGGCGGGCCAGTTCGTGACGAAGGGCACATTACTGTTGGAAGTAACCCGCACCGCGCTGGGTTTCAAAGCCAGCGAACTCGGACACGAAATAGCCGAATTGGAAGCCAATGACCGCCTGCGAGTTGCCGAACTTCAGGGCAATATCAAGCGGCTCCACGCCCAGCGGACCGAAAAAACGGGGGGCATTCAAGCCCGCATCCGTACGCTGGAGGCCGAGCAGGCGCTGAATCGGTCATTGCTGCGGGAATTGAAAAGCGTGGCAGTTGCCGACACTGCCAGCAATACGCCCTCTTTTGCCCGCCTGAATGCGCTGCGCGACGAACTTCGGCTGGCCACGGAGCCGGTGGATGCCGAGATTGCCCGAATCGAGACCGAACTACGCCTGACCGGACAGCCCGTGCAAGCACAGATTAAGCGCCTGAAAAACGATATGGCGTACACCGAAACGGAGCAGGGCCGCCTGCTGCTTCGCGCTCCTTCGGACGGGCTTATTGGTGCCATACAGTGCAGGGAGGGCGAAAACGTGCCTGCGTTTGGCATGATGATCTCCTTTTATGAGCAAAACCCGACGCGGGTGGTTGGTTACGTCCACGAAAGCCTGATCCTTGAGGTGAAAGTTGACGATCACTTGAGCGTGGCTTCAAGCCTGCGGCCAGGGGAGCAGTGCCTGGGCCGTATCAGCGGTTTGGGGCACAGGGTGGTGGAAATACCGGAACGCCTGCGCAAAATACCGGAGATCAAGGCTTACGGTCGCGAGGTGATAATCCAAATCCCTTCGCAAAACAGTTTTTTGCAAAAAGAAAAAGTGCTCTTGCGTCTCCTGAACAGTAAGAAAGGGTCACTGCTCTCCTTTTTGAAAAAACAGTTTGCTTCAACGCCGGAACCTGGCACGCAGTCGCACCAATGAAAAAAATCTCTTTGCTCTTCATGTTTGGCGCTATCGCCCTGGCGAGGGCTGATGGTCAAAAGAGGCTTGGCGTAGCCGACATACTCGCCGCCGCACAGCAGGATACGGCGGTACGGGCACAAGCCGATCACATCGAATACGCCCGGATGGTGAACCCACGCCTGCCTTTGGTAGACAAAGTGAGCCTGCGCAGCCAAACGGATCGGCTTGAACTGCAGCGTCAGCGATACGCTGTGCGTGTGAGCCTGAACGGTTTTCGGCAGATAAAGGCTGAACGAGGTGTGCGGCAGGCCAACCTGTTTATAGCCGAAAGTCGCCAGCGTCGCCTGCTGCATGCAGCGCTGACAGAGCGCTATGAAACATTGATCGCATACCGACAGACGGTGCGGGAAATTGACCTTTGCCGCCAGTTTTCACTTGTTTTTCAAGACAAGTCCGATGTGTTGAAAGCCCGTGCCGCCTATGCCGGTGATGCGGATGTGGAGGAACTGATCAAAGCGGAGTACGACGTGGATGAAAACGCACTACAATTGACAGAAGCAGAGCAGCACCTGCGGGAATGCCGCGAGGCGCTTGTCCTTTTCACCCCCACGGCTCAACCGGATGCTGAAATAGACACAACTGGTTTTTTGCCCCCGGATCGCTTGTTATTCGCGGCTGCCAATTTGAGTGGGCAGGCCACTACCCATCCCGATTTGATAGAAAATACCGCAAAAGTCGCCCGAGCAGAGGCGCAGTACCAGGCTGAAAAAGCCCGCTCGCAGCAGTTGCTGGATTTTGTACAGGTACGCCACGACAATCGTCCAGACGAACCCCTTTCCCGTGATATTTCGTTCGCAGTTGGGATTAACCTGCCCTTCAGCGGTGCTTCGACCTACAAAATGGCCGAATTGAAAATTGAAAAAAACGCTGCCGAAACTGCCCTGGCTGAGGAACAGATCAACGTTGCCCGCCGCCTGAGCGAGGCAAGAGCGCGTTTGGCCGCGCTGGATGCCCTGCACCGACAAGCAACACTACTCTTGGCTGACAACCAGGCAGTATTCACCCTGCGGCAGGCAGGAGCCAGTGTCGCTGCCGACCCTTTGGCGCTGCTTCGCGCCAAAGAACTAATTCTCAAACGCCAGCAACGCCTGCTGGAAATCGAGGCGGAGATGTACGCCCAGTACCTGAATTTGCTGGATTGGAGCGGGCAACTGTCCGTGGAACCGCTGACGAATTATTTGGCTGAAAAATGAAAATGGGAGGGTATCAACCAATACTGCTCTGCAATACCTTCTGCCATAATTGATAGGCCTCCTGGCTTGCGCCAGCATCCCGCCCGGGCATGTAGCGCAGCACGGCATCGGCATTCCCCACCGCTTCCTCCGGCGAGTCGAAAAAGCCGGAACCAACACCCGCTGCTTTGGCAGCCCCGACCGCACCGCTGGTGGCCAGAATCTCGATTTCTGTTCCGGTCAGGTTGGCCAGTGTTTCGGAAAATATGGCCGATTGGAACAGGTTGTCATTCCCCGTTCGGATAACGGACAGGCTTAGCCCGAGGTCGCGGAGGATACCGATGCCATATGCAAACGAAAAAGCCACGCCTTCGAGGGCTGCTCGGCAGAGGTGTGCCCTGCCATGCTGGTTAAATTTCAAATTGTGGATTTGGCCGCCAATGTCGCGGTTGCCCAGCATCCGCTCGGGGCCGTTTCCGAAAGGCAACATACACAGCCCGTCGGACCCAACGGGGGCGGAAGCGGCCAAGTGCTCCATTTCCAGGTATGACAGGCTGTCATCTCCCAGTATGCGGCGCAGCCAGGCGTACTGGATGCCGCAGCCGTTGAAACACAACAATACCCCGATCCGGGGTACAGCCGGCTGATGGTTGACGTGCGCGAAACAGTTCACCCGGTTTTGAGCATCGCATACCGGCCGATCCATGACCCCGTACACTACGCCGGAGGTGCCGCCGGTGGCAGCCACATCGCCGGGGCGCAGTACGCCAAGTGCGAGGGCGTTGTTGGGCTGGTCACCCGCCCGGTAGGTCAGGGGTACACCAGGTTTTAGTCCGATTTGATTGGCGGCGTTAGCCGTGAGGCGGCCCTGTATGCCGAAGGTTGGCACTACCGGCGGCACGAGTGCGCTATCCAGTCCGTAGTGCGCGAGGAGGTCGTGCGCCAAACCGTTTTGGGAAAAATCCCACAAGATACCCTCTGACAGACCTGGCACCGAGGTGGCAATTTCACCAGTCAACCGGAAAGCGATGTAATCGCCGGGCAGCATGAACTGGTTGATTTTTTCGAAGCGTTCCGGTTCATATTCACGAACCCAGCGGAGTTTGGAGGCAGTAAAATTGCCGGGACTGTTCAGGTATTTTTTCAGGCAAAAATGTGTTCCCAGTGCCTGATAAGCCGCTTCGCCAATGGGAACAGCCCGCCCATCGCACCAAATAATAGCGGGCCGCACCGTTTCGCCTTTGGCATCAAGGGCGACTAATCCGTGCATTTGGTACGAAATGCCAATAGCAGCCACATCTGCAGGGTTGGCTTGGGCTTGGCGCAGCAGCTGCTGTACCGCCGTGCAACAATGTTGCCACCAGATTTCCGGTTCCTGTTCGGCCCAGCCCGGGTGGGGGGCTTGGATGGTCATTTCCGTCTCTGGCGCAAACACGGAGCCTAGCGTGGTGCCAGTGCGGTTATCCACAAGAGCCGCTTTGATGGAAGAACTTCCGATGTCGAGACCGAGCAGGAGCATAGTGTGCCGAAAAAATTATATCAATGGCTCAAAAGACGCGTCTGATCCTGGTATGCACCGAGGAACCCAAATGTTTTTTGCTAGCCGTGCCCCTTCGGTACTTTCGCCGCCGCGCTAAACTATTAACACGTATTTACTTGTGGCGCTCCATCAGCTCCTCCACCCCGGGGAAATGCCGCCAATGGTACAGCCCAACCACAGCCCCGTTTTTCAGAACCACCAGCCCCGGATTGGAGCGGATAATGGTTTTGAGCAACTTGTCATCGGCGTGGTAGAACGGGTATTTGGCTCCGACATTGGCGCGGAGCAGTTCGGCTGATTCCACGTCCTGGAACGTATTGACGGCGTAAACTTTCCAGCCTCCTTTTTTGGCTGCCTCAGCCAGCGGGTTGATCTGGTTTCGGAACAAGTCGCCGTACCAGGCATCCGGGATATAAATGTCCCGCTTTACTTTTTTCGGCGCTATTTCCGCTACACGGGGCTGTATTTGCAGGGAGTCTGTACCTACCCGCAAGGTGTCGAATGCCCAGGTCGTGTCTTGTACGATGATGGTCTCCGTTGTTTTTTGTCCGTAAAACTTGTAGGCAACTACCATGAGGCTGTAGCCCGGTTCGTTCAGGATATCGTCGGTCACAGGGCCGCTTTCGCTCTCCACGGAAAAGTCGCTGACCTTGGTTTCCTCGATAGTGACGCGCTTGCCGTCCTCTTCGATGAACGGATCGGTCTTGATCTGATCTTTGATTTTCCAGCCCTGCTCCTTGGGGTATTTGGCCACTAATTCTTTGTACTTCGACATGGGGATCATGGCTTTTTCCACCTTGCCGGTGTTTGTATTTTCCATCACCCAACCGATGATCTCGATGTTGCCACGGGCTTCTTCTTCCAGGGCTTTGCGTTCACGGACGTTTGCGCCCACTTTGAACGGACGGAAGTCTACGATGGGCAGGTCGTAGTAGGTATTGCGCAGGCAAAACAGGAGCGAAAACAATGTTACGCCGAGGGTCAGGATGTTGCGTCCTTTCGGAGTGAACAACTGGTGCTTTTTCTGGCTGCGGAACAAAAAAATCAGAGCAGGTACCATCAGTGCCACGTCCTTGAAAAACGACACCCTGGGGTCTAATTTAATGAAATCCCCGAAGCAGCCGCAGTCAGTTACGCGCATCTGGGTTTTTACATACGGCCCCCACTTGGCAAAATCGAAGAAGTTCGCCTCGGCAGGCACGAAGCCGGTGAGGTAGGTAAACCCGGTGAGGGCGGTAAAAAACAACACAAGCAGGAAAAACAACCAGGCCGTGAAGCGGCGGCTGTAGCCGAGGATAAGCATGGCTCCAAGGGCGATTTCGAACACGATCATGCCGATGGCAAAACCCGCGCTGTACTTGGCCATTGCCGGGAACATGGGAGCAAGCCCGGCGAACATATTTTGCAGCCCGGCGAACGTGTTCTCGAAGGCCACAAAATAGTCCTCCATTTTGTACGCTGTGCCGATGGGATCAACTGCCTTCACCGCGCCGGAGAAGACGAACCAAACGCCGCAGAAATACTGGAGAAAAGTCAGGAGTAGGTTGTCGGTTTTTTTGGCCCAACGGGTCAGTGCGGTGAGCACAAGCGCGATGAGGGCGAAGGTAACGATCAGGGTAGGCAGTGATGTCATGTTCAATTTATTCGATTACGTAAACGAGCGCCTTTTTGCGGGCAGCCCTGCGTGCCGGATATTTAGCGACGGGCGCAGGTGCGTGTACAGCGGTGGCGGACATGGCGGCAAAGGTAGCGGTTTGTCGTGTTTGTACGCGGTGTTGCTGGTTAACGAAGGCTAAATGGTTTCCACATAGTTCAGGTCTTCCTCGAAGGTTTCCTTCATGCCAATGAGCGCCAACAGGGCTATGGCAAGGCAAACAGCCCCGATGACGGCTGCAGCGGGCAATACACCGCCCAGTATGGCCGGGTCTTTCAACCATTTGAACGAGGCACCGATAGGTACGAGCATACCGCGGGCGAAGTTGGGAACCGACGTGGCCACTGTAGCCCGCAGGTTGGTTCCGAACTGCTCGGCACCGATGGTGACAAAAATTACCCAAAACCCGACCGAAAGGCCCAACAGAAAATGCGCTGCATAAAACGACGCGGGTGTAGAAAATCCGGCGGCCAGATAGTAAGCCACGGCTGCCGCATCAAGCAGCAGGAATATCCACATGACTTTCAGGCGGCTGCGGAGGTATTGGCTGAGTAGGCCGGAACCGATATCGCCGAGGATGAGGCCGGTGTAGCAGGCGGCTATGGCGTTGCCGCCCGTGATGCCGGTCAGGCCTTTTGCCGCCCCGAATTCGGGCGCAAGCGTGACCAACACGCCTACTACAAACCAGGTGGGAAAGCCGATGAGCAGGCACCGGGCAAACCGCGAAAAGCGGTTCCAGTTGGTAAAAAGTGCCAAAAAATTACCTCGGCTGACGTGCGTGTCGGCCTGCATTTGCCGGAACATGCCGGACTCGTTGACGCTGATGCGCAGTAGCAGCAGCAAAAGCCCCAATCCGCCGCCTATGAAAAAGCACATACGCCAGGGGAAAAACATGTCAATCACCCATGCCAGCAGGGCACCGCTCAGGCCCACCGTGGCCACGATCATGGTGCCGTAACCGCGTTTTTCCTTGGGCATACTCTCGGCTACGAGCGTGATGCCGGCACCAAGCTCGCCAGCCAGCCCAATGCCCGCGATAAACCGGTACAGGGCGTAGTCGGTAGCGGAAGTGGCAAAGCCGTTCAGAATATTGGCGATAGAATACAGGGCGATGGAAAAGTAAAGTACGCGGACGCGGCCTTTTTTGTCGCCCAATACACCCCAGAGCAGGCCACCGAGCAGCATGCCGGCCATTTGCCAGTTGAGCAGGGAGATACCCGTGTCTGTTAGTGCCTGACCGGCAAAACCGAGGTCTTGCAAACTTTTTACCCGCACAAATCCGAACAGGAGCAGGTCGTAAATATCAACAAAATAGCCCAACGCCGCCACGATGACGGCGGCGTTGAGCAGGGAGACTGGTTTATCCGTTTGCATATCAATTTTTGAAATGCGGTGCTGCGTTTTTTCCGCCGCCTTTCACCAATTCGAGCCGTTTTTTGAGCTCGCCAGAGGTCTCAAGGTCATCCTTGCGGGCAAAAATCTCGGAAAGGGCGATGAGCGTGTTCATATCATTGGGGTTCAGGGTTTCTGCCATTTTGAAATGTGGCAGCGCTTCGTCGAACAGCCCCATGATGTCCTTTTGAATTTGTTGGTACTTTTTCATGGTAGCGGGCGAGTAGTCGTCCTGGGGCAGGGCGTTCAGTTCCGATGTGCGTGCGGCGGCCTTGTTGTAGTATAGCGCGCCGAGTGCGTAGTGGGCATCGGAATTTTTCGGATCCACGCTCTGGGCTTTTTCGTAGTTCTTCTTGGCTTCTGCGAAATACTCAGCGGCTTTAGCATCGTTTTTTGCTGTGATTTCGCGCTGGTACAAGTTGTCATACACGCTGCCGAGTGTGACATACAGGCTTACGTTGGTTGCCTCTTGCTCAATAGCCTGTTTGAGGCGGCCGATGAGCTCTTCCAATTTGCCTTTTTGCAGGTAAGCATTGATTTCTGCGAACAGGAGGGTGGGGTCGTTGGGGTATTTTTGCCGGCCTTCAGCCAAAATTTTGTCGGCAGCAGCCTCGTCTTTGGCTTCACTTTTCAGGTTGTACAGACCTTCGTAAATGGCTGCCTTGGCGTTTCCGGTTTTGTACAGTTGGTCGTAGTATTTTTCTGCGTCGGCGTTGCGCTTGGCCATTTGTGCCGAGTATGCGGTGTAGAAAACCTGGTTGTCGCGCATTTCGGCATCGTCCAGCAGACTTTTCTGCTTTTCAGCACTGAGCGTTTGGTGGCTTTTCAGTACGGCCTCGAAGGAACGAAACGCTTTTTCGTACTCATTGGCTTCAAACTTGGCGACACCGATGTTAATCAGGTGGCCTTGCACATCGGTCATTCCTTTCACTGCGTCGGCCTTTTCATACTTTTTGGTGCCGATATCGTACGCTTTTTGGAATGCATTGAACGCTTCGAGTGCGTCATTGTCACCGCTGAGGGTTGCCTTCGAGTTGATCATACGCATGGTCATGTCGCGCTGCAGGATGGTGTTGTAAATGTCGCCGCGCGTTTGCCAGGCCGAGACAGTAGCCTGTACTTCGGGAGAAGCAATGGCTTGGTCAATCTTTGTCTTGGCCTCGTCCAATTTGGCTCCGCTACCCTGGGGGTCCATGTTGTAGCTCGTCAGGGCGCGGCCAGCCTGCTTGGCAAGTTTAGGCGCGTCTTCCTGGGCCTGGGAAATGCTGGTTGAGAGGAGGAATGTGAAAATCAGGAAAAACAAATTTTTCATCATTGTAACAGTTTTAAGTTTTTGTAAGCGCCCCTTTGACGCAGGTTTTACCAGTTGGTACATTTCGCTTTGGGCAAATGCCCGGCAAAGGTAGGTTTTTGAACAAAAAATACATTTAGGCCGCTGCGATTAAACCCCAATCAATTACTTCGGTCTATGCTGCCGTTTTTCAACTGGTTGAACGTACAGAACACACACTATTTTTTCTCACCGAACAAATTTTTTGACAAAAATGAAAAATGCACGTTTGCTGCTGATTGCCCTGCTGATGGGCGCTACCTATTTTCAGTCCTGTAAAAAAGATGACGACATTGACCTCGTAACCAGCGAAGATCTGGCCATGAGCGAGGATTTTTCCGAACAAATTGACCTCGCCGCTGATGTGGCTGTGGAAGAACGCGGCGGTGGCAGCACCTGCCCGACCGTGACGCTGGCCCAGCCCTGGGGCACTTGGCCGAACACGATCACCATCGATTACGGCTCTACCGGCTGCACCGGCCCAAATGGTGATCATTTCCTGAAAGGCAAAATCATCATCACACAGTCCGCCGAAATGTTCACCCCAGGTGCCGTGCGTACCAAAACGTTTGAAAATTTCTTCGTGGACGATGTGCAGGTGTCTGGAACCAAAACCCGTACAAACAACGGCAAAGACGCTGCGGGCAACTGGTCGTTTACTAAAACAGCGACCAACATGGCTCACCTGTACCCCGATGGCACATCCACCACCTGGAACCGCACGCACACCGCTACCTTGATTCAGGGCGGCGACACACCGACCCACTGGGACAATGTGTGGAGTGTAATTGGTAACGCCTCCGGTACCAATCGAAACGGCAAGGCTGTGACGGCTGTTATCCTGGAGCCGCTGATCAAAAAAGCGCTCTGCCGCTGGATTTCCGAAGGTGTGGTGGAGCATACCCGCGACGGCAAAACAGCCAGCCTTGATTTCGGAAACGGAACCTGCGACCGATTTGGACAACTCACCCTGCCTAATGGCGACACGGTGACAATCAAACTTCGCAAGTAAACCGACTCGCCTCAGACAGTGCCACGAGGGCAATGTTGCTCGCATTGAAAAATGTGCGGTAATATTGCCCTCGTACTTTTTTCAAAACCCGCTTTTGCCCATGCCTATACCGCGCAAATACCTGATTGTGATTTATTCACTTCGCGCCCTGATGTTGCCCGTGATTTACCTCCTGTGTGTTTTCTTGCATGGCTGGCTCTCCGATTGGCAGCCGGAAGGTCAAACGCGGCTGATTCCCGACAGCGGAGGGGATTACATAGAAATTGCCGAGCAAGACACGGTACTGTCCTTTTTGGCCTGGAATATTGGCTACGCTGGCCTGGGAGCCGAGTCCGATTTTTTTTTCGACGACCAGGGTATCTGGTACTCAGGCAGCAGTATGGTATTTCCGCCACAATCGCTGTCGGCCAAAAACATGACGGGCATCAAACAAACGCTGGCAAATACCAAGGCCGACTTTTTTCTTTTGCAGGAGGTGGACGAGCTGGCCGACAGAAGCCACAGGATTAATCAACACCTTGCCAGCCAACGTGTGCTCATAGATTATTGGGGCACATTTGCTCCAAATTATAAGTGTACCCGGGTACCCATCCCGATTTTGGAACCCTGGAACCACTATGGCTATGTTCAAAGTGGCCTGTCCACCTTTTCTCGTTTCCAGTTCCGGTTAGCGACACGATATCAGTTGCCAGGCAAGTATCCTATGCCCGACCGGATGTTCCAACTTGACCGGTGCGTAGCCCTGCACCGATATGCCCTGAAAAACGGCAAGCAGTTGGTGGTCATGAACGTACACAACTCGGCCCACGACCCCGGAGGTAAAATCAAGGCCATTCAGTTACCATTTCTGCGCGATTTGGCAGTAGCCGAATACAAACAAGGTAACTATGTAGTGCTCGGCGGCGATTGGAACCAGTGCCCGCCCAATTTTCGCTTCGATAGTTTCATGCCCGGCAACACCCAGGGATACCTCCAGGGCAATGTACCCTCGGATATGTTTCCTGATGACTGGCGATTTGCTTATGATCCGACTGTGCCCACCAATCGCAAATGCCGCGACCCGTATGTACGCGGAAAAACGTTCGTCACACTGATTGACTACTTCCTTGTTTCGCCAAACATTCAAGTCAAGGCTGTAAAATGCCTGGACCAGCAATTTCAGTTTTCCGATCACCAGCCCGTGTGGATGGAAGTGGTATTGCGCTGACATGGTGTAAAATTCACACACCGCAAAACTGGCCTTTTGTGACCGAAGCCCATACCTTTGCGTGGCCTTCGGGAAAACCACTTTTTTGAAACCACAACCGAATTCAATATGACAAAGAAACGCATCGCCATTAACGGTTTTGGCCGCATCGGCCGCCTCACATTTCGCAACCTGCTTAAGAAAGCCAACGTGGAAGTGGTGGCAATAAATGACCTAACCGATAACCACACCCTCGCGCACCTACTGAAATACGACACCATGCAAGGCCAGTTCGAGGGTACTGTAGAGTCGGGCGAAAATTACCTGCTCGTTAATGGCCAAAAAATCATCTGTACTGCCATTAAAAACCCTGCCGAGTGCCCTTGGAAAGACCTCGGAGTGGATACAGTACTCGAATGCACCGGCATTTTTCTCGATCGGGAAAAAGCGGGATTACACTTGCAGGCCGGTGCCAAGAGGGTCATCTTGTCTGCACCGCCCAAAGCCGACGATGTGCCCACGTTCGTGATCGGTGCCAATCATCAGGACATCAAAGAATCGGACACGATTTTGTCCAACGCTTCCTGCACGACCAACTGCCTCGTGCCCATGGTGATGACCCTGGACCAGGCTTTCGGAGTGGAGCAAATGTTTATGAACACGGTACACGCCTATACCGCCGACCAAAATCTGCAAGACGGCCCGCACCGCGACTTGCGCCGTGCCCGTGCTGCGGCTCAGAATATTGTACCCACGAGTACCGGAGCCGCAAAGGCCATAGTGCTTGTGGCCCCACACCTGAAAGGAAAAATCGCGGCACACTCCATGCGGGTGCCTGTAGCCACGGGCTCCATAACCGACTGCGTTTGCGTCATCCGCAAAACCGCCACGGTGGAGGAGATCAATGCCGTGTTCAAGGCTGCAGCAGAAACCCATCTCAAAGGAATATTGGAGTACACCTCCGACCCGATCGTGAGCAGCGATATCGTGCGGAACCCCCATTCCTGCATTTTCGATTCCGGGCTCACGCAAGTCAACGGAAATATTTGCCGGATCGTGGGCTGGTACGACAACGAAGGGGGATACTCGGCCAGGCTGGCGGATTTGTGTTCGATGGTTTGAAAAACGCTGGAGTCTGGCTGGTAACCATCAGACGTTATTTACCGTTGTGTTTTTGACAAACTGATTTGTCGTTTTGTTACCTCGTTCGAGCACAGTCAGGTATACCTCCTCGATTCGCCAAGCCACCGCTTCCGAGTCCAGGCCCAGTTCGAGAATACGTTCACGACCTCTTGTACGAGCAGAAAATGCCAGGGCTTGGCGCAGTTTTTCCGCAAAATCCGTCGGTTCGTAACTGGCCACAAAACAGCCCGGCGTATCGCGCACCACCCATGCGGCATCCCCGGCTGGGGTAGTTGTGATCGGGCAATTGCATGTCATGGCTTCTTTGATCACATTGGGCGAACCTTCTCCGAAAGAACTGAGCGTGAGCACGTCCACTGAATTGAGGTACTGCACCACCTTGTCGTGGGTCACGGGGTAGGGGTTGAGCAGTTCCACCGTGGGGTCGTTCAGCAGACGAACTGCTTCGCGTACGAGCGCGATGTTTTTATTCGTATCGTTCGGGTTGCCGAGGAAAAGTACGTACTGCTTGCCGGGCGCCAGTCCGAGTTCAGCGCGGCAACCACCGGGCACAAGTTGAAACTGGTCGAGTCGAACGCCATTCGGGATTACATGGGAGATTTTTTTTCGCCAAACCACTTTGGCCAGGTCGGGTGCCTTGGAAATGACCGCTCGTACAAACGGCTGCAACAGCCGCGTCATCAGGATCGGGATACGGCTTTTCCACTCGATGCGGCCCTCGCCGGTGAAGGTACCTTGCGCATCGTCGCCCATCAGCGATACCACTACGGGTACGCGCCCGAGCGCGGCCAGTACCGCCACCCAACCGCACAGAGCGTAATGTGCGTGGATAAGGTCGTAGTGCTTGGTTTTCAGATGGTCGCGCAAGGGCACGATATTTTTCAGGTAGTTTTTCATGCCCTTGCCCGAGATGGGGAAATAATCCACCTCCATGCCGCGGGCGCGCAGCGAATCGGCTTGTGCCTGCGTGAACGGCGAAACGGGGAACTGCTTGGAGTTGCCGCTGAAAACAAACAGAATTTTCATGGATGTACGCTGGCGTGAGCTTCGGACAGGATTTCGATGACGTGTTCCACTCTGGCGGCAAAGCATTCGATTCGGTTAAAATCGCCCTGTTCAAACACCCATTGTCCGCCAATACGACGGTAGCGCCCCGGTTCCCCGTCTACCAGCATCTGGTAGGGATCGGATTGGCCGAAAATGCACTGCATTTCATTGATGAGGTAGCTACCGTCTTGCAACTCAAAAAAGTCCACGGCCTGAGAAAGAAAGCCGCGGTGGTCGGTGACTTCTTCTACAAAATCGAACAGGCGGAGTGGCGGGTTGTCGTATCCTTTGAGCAGGCTGCCGCTGGCCTTGTCGCCTTTTACGAGTTTTTTATGCGCAAAGAACGAATCGCCGATGCGCACAGCACGCCACTCGAAATCGTGCGGAATATGCTCCTGCAGGATGACAAAATCCTTCTGTACTTCGGAGCGCTGAAACTGATATTGCTGGAGTTTGAGACGGAATTCGGCGGGGTTGAGCAGTTTTTTTAACACACGCCCGGCGAAGCCTTTTTTGCGCCACTTTGGGCCTACGTCCAGCGAGGTGCCTTTGCCGGAAAAGGAGTTTTTGACGTACTCCACGGCGGCATCACGGGATTTGATTATTGTGACTCCGCTGCCGCCGCCGCCGATGCTGGTCTTGCCCACAAGCGGAATTTTGGATTTTTGCACAAATTCCAATGCCTCGTCCTCGTAGTAAAAAACCCACGTTTTCGGGTGCGGGATGTTGTTGGCTTCCAGCCAGTAGGCGAGGAATTTTTTGTTTTCATACACCTGAATTTCCTCGAAAGAGGGGTAAATCGGGATACCGAGCACCTTGTTCAGGATGGTGATACGCTCGTCGAACTGGATACGAAACGGCGTACTCCAGCCGGGCGGAGTGGCCAGCATAGCATCGAAACGGCCCGCTTGCATGCGGCGCAGCCAGTCGGCACGGGTGATGTCTACCACCACCCACTCGATAAGATTGGTATGTTCGGCGCAAGCGTGTTCCCAGAGCAGGTGGTCGTCCGGGACTTCGTTTTGCAGGATAGCGAGGCGAAGTTTTTGCATGATTATCGGTTTGAAGGTTTCGGGTTTGAAGGTTTCGGGTTTGAAGGTTTCGGGTTTGAAGGTTTCGGGTTTGAAGGTTTCGGGTTGGAGGGTTAGAAGAAAAACAATTCCATTAATTGGGGCAGATGAAACGCCGCAGCGGCCCGTGTGACCAAGGGTTTGAGTTTGTTTTGGTACAGGTGGTATATTTTGGGGTGGTCTTTGATGTACTGGATGAACCGGGTTTTAGCGATGAAACGCAAGTGGTTTTTTCTGCTGATAAAAATCCGATTGAGCACACGATCCTGATCGGCAACTTCGTATTTGTACGTTTCGTTGCCGTCGCCGAAGTCCAGAATACGCAGATTTTTTCCGCTCATCCACGACGCAATGTAGTGAATGAGCGCCTTACCGGGGCTGTATTTTCCATAGGCAGGGTCGAATGTAGTGGCGTGAAATACCAGCGAATTGGCTTCCCGCAAACCGATCACAAAGGCAATCCGACCTTCCGGCGACTTGATGGAAAACCGAACCAGCACGCCGTCCTGGTTCCAGGCCTGGAGGCAATGGAGCAAAAAGAAACGGCGCTTGTTGTCCAGAAAATCCGAAGGGGTAAGCGTGCCTTTCCAGCGCCTGATATGTGCCCGACAGTAGGCTTGCGTCCAGGCTTCCAGGTCGGTATCGTCTTCAAACACTTCGAAAGAAACCTCGGGCATTTTGGCCAGTCGGTTGGCATAATACCGGAATTTGTGCGCTTTTTGCACCCGCTCGAAAAGTGCTTTCGGGCTTTCGGCATCCAGCACAGGACAAACAGAATAGGCCAAATTTGTCCAAAACAACCCGCTTGTCCTGCCAGCCTCCACCAGCGCAGGCATATAGTGTGCCCAGGCTGGCTGGTTGTTCAGTATCGCCGACCAATTGTTTTGTTTGATGGTAGAAAAAAAGAACTCAAAGAACTTATTTTCTTCATTTGCTGTACAACGCCGGTCCAGCACGAAGAAATTCACATCGGTTTTCAGGTCGCTCAAAAACGACAGTACCCCCTTGCCTTCTTTCAGCAGAATAGTACCCCGAAGATCACCATTTGACCATAACTGGAAGGCTGTCAGACGTCCTTTAACCAATCCGGCAAAATATTGCAGAATATGTGGCGATTTGAACGGCGAGCGGTCGGCGCTGTTGTGCCACAGTACATTAAATTTTTCCCAGAAAGTGTTGTCCGGCATACCCTGAACAACCTTACATTCGATGGCCATACATGTTAAGATTTAGATTGCCAAATGCCTCGGATTAAAGAAAAGAAATACGCCTTGTATTATTTGCCGGATACGCCAAAGTTGCTTTAAGGGTGTGCCCGGCCCGCTCAAATTTCGCACATATAGTGTATCCATGCGTCTTTTGTAACCTGGGGCAACTGGGATAAAGGGATCTCTAACCCGGTCTTGTACGAGAACGCGCGGATCTCTTTGAAGCCCATTTGCCGGAGTATATTGACCTGGTATTCCGGTTTTGAGTAGTAGATGTTGAGTGAAAAATGTTCGACACCGTTGCGGATCACAGCGTAATCCAACTTGTCATATTTCCCGGGCAGGCCATTATAGTAAATCAACTTTGCAGTGCGATAAAACTGGTACAGCAGTTCGTTGACCTTGTTGTACCACTTGAGCCGGTACATGGTGCGCAGGTAGCGCAGGTTATGGCTGGAAAAAACGAAGTGCCCACCGGGTTTGCCCACACGGATCGCTTCCTGAAAAACTTTGGGCCTCTCGTCGGGCATCACAGAGTCAATACTGTTGAAACTGAACAGAATCAGATCATAGTACCCATCAGGTACGCTGGTCATATTGGTGGCATCAATGACCTCGAAACGTGTCCGTTCGCCCACAATGGGGAATCGCCGGATACAAGCGTCTACCATGTTTTCGGCATAATCGGAACCGATGTACTCATATACCAGCGGCTCGAAATGTACAGTGGTACGCCCGCCCCCGATCCCAAGATCGAGCATGCGCATAAAAGGGAGACGGTCACGTAACAGGTTCAGAATGGTTTGTTCAGGCTTTTGCAACTGGTCCACCGTAGTGTACACGTCAATCACTTTGGCGGAGTTCCAGACCTGCTTGTCCTTTGCTGCGTTGATGGTGTTCATGTTGATCCGATTGTTTTGATTGATTCGATTAATCCGATATTAATACCCGAAGACGCAAAGTAGTTGCTGCTCATCGGAAGAGAAAAATTCCAGGCAATTAAGGCAAAAAGTAGTGCTAAACATGGCCGACACTTTCCACTTCAGGTTTCGGTACATGGGCTTGATCTTGTTTTGGTACAACTGAAAAATCGCCTGGTTTTCGCGAACGACTTTGATAAACCGGGTTTTCAGGATGAACTGCAGGTTGGATTTTCGGGAAAGGAAAATCCGGCGCAGTACCTGATCTTTTGATGCCACATAGTACTTGTACGGCTCGTTGCCGTCGCCGAAATCGAGCCTGCTCAGGCCATTTTCGGACATCCACGAGGTGATGTAATATACCAGCACCCGTCCGGGGCTAACGTGCGCACAATCAGGGTGAAAAGTGGGGGTATGGTAAATGAGCGTATTGTCTTCAAGCAGCCCGACCATCAGGCCAACCCGACCTTTGTCGGTGCGCAATGCAAATCGAACCAGCACGCCGTCGGCTTGCCAGGCGTGCAGGCAGTTTCTCAAAAACTGGCGTCGGGCGGGGTCGCGGTAAGCCGATGGGGTAGGGGTGGGCGCCCAGCGCAGCATGTGTGCCGTGCAAAAATCCTCGGCCCATTGGTCCAGGTCTGCGCCGTCGGTGAGTACCTCGAACGAGCCGTTTTCCTGTTTGACAAACTTGTTCAGTTTATAGCGGGTATTGCGCGAAGCGCTCACTTCTTTGAACAAGGCCTCGGGGCTTTCCGCTTCGACGATGGGGCATACCGAGTAGTCGAGGCTCATGGCATACATCGGGCTTTTTCTGATGACTGACTCCAGTATGTCCATGTAACCGGCCCAGGCGGGTTTGTGGTTGAGCATGAGTGCCCAGTTTTCCCGTTGGATAGATTCGAGCAGGTTTTCAAAAAACTGGCGCATGTCAGCGCTGTCGCATTCGCGGTGTATGATGAAAAAATTGGCGTCGGTTTTCAGGTCGCTTAGGAAGGAGTAATGGTTGTCGTCGCGTTTGAACAGAGCGGCCCCAAGTAGCTCGTTGTCGCGTTCGCATTGAAAAACGGCCACTTTGCCCACATTCTGCTCGGCGTAGTATCTCAGGATACTGGGCGACTGGAACGGCGACCGGTGCTGGCTGTTTTGCCAGAGCCGGGCGTATCGCTCCCAAAAAGCGGCATCAGGTTGTTGGTAGAAAATTGAAAAACTCATGCGGTTTGGAATGGTGCAATTGGTTTGACGGATTTGGCAGCAGCCGACCAGCCCGCAGCAACCGAAAAATAATGAATGGTCTTTTCCAAAGACAGGTTTCCGGGGCCGCTGGCCTCAATATGCTGAGCGATACCGGACTGCAATAGCACCTGGTGCTCGCTGGCCCGGATACGCTGGGCCATGTCACGCTGGTATTTTCGAAAGTACGTTTCCACGGCATTAGAGTCACCGGTTTCGCGGCGCAGAAACTTTTGCCGGGCCACCCGTGCCAGTAGTAACGGGTGGCGCCAACCTTCCAGTACATCGGCCGGGCTGTAGCCCTTGTTAGTCTGCATTCGGTACAGTTGTTCGTCCGTGCGGCGCAAGAAGGCAGAGTAAAAAACCTGCCCTTTCATGCGTCGGTTTTTTTGTTTGTCGAACAACCGTGCGTGCAGGCCTGACCACATTGTTTTGTTCAGCGCTTCAAAAAAACGCAGCGACAAGTATGGTGTGCGGTTGCGCAGCAGATGGCTTTGCATTACCAATTCCGGGCCAAAATATTTGCGAAATATCTCCTCAAGGACAAAACAGTAAAATTGCTGGTTGAGGTCAAGGTCGGAGCGGGCGTGAAGAAACCGTTCAAGGTCGGCTATCAGGGCATCCATTTCGCTTCGAAAAAATGCAGAGGCTTGCCGTCCGGCCGCTTGGCGCAGAAAATCCTTCCACGAGTTATCGGGCGTTTCGAACACCCGGATAAGTGCTTCGGTCATCATCACACCGGGTTGGTGCATAGCCCGAAAGAGCTCGCTGCCAAAGTTCCCGGTGAGGATATATTTCTTTTTTTGCGCCAGCATCTGGGCCGCGTAGTGGTAGTGCGCACGGCCAAAATTGCCGTTGTACTCCGACAGTTGCATGAACGCCTGTGCTGACTTCAGAGCGTGGTCGTGGACATAGTCATCGTCCAAATTGATGGGCCAATACCGGATGCCCAGTTCTTCGGCCTGCGCGGCGGGGAAAGTCACGTCGCTCTCGCCGGGCATACCAAAACTGTAGGTCAGAAAGTCCACGCGCCCGGTTTTTCGGGCTGCAGCCACGAGGGTGCGCCCGTCGAAGCCGCCTGTGAACGAAACAGCAAACGGTTCATCCGGCAGGAATAACTGGCATTCGTTTTCGAAGATTTCAGCCAGTTCCTCCAGTACGTCGCGGCTGGTATGGAAGCCGTGGCCGAAGTAGTTTTCCAGCCCAAAAGCACGCTCTTCCTTGGCTCCTTCGGCACTTAGGGTAAGCCAACGGTGCGTGCCCAACAGGCGTATTCCGCTCCACCAGGTGGTGTTGAAAAGGGGGTAGTTGAACAGGAGTCGTTCCAGCAGGTTGCGTCGGTCGAGTCGGCCGGGGTCGCACTGGCTTGCTAAAAAGAAAGACGCCGAGCTCAGGCAGGTGCTGCCGTTTTGAGTCAGGTAGTAGATCGGGTAGATTGCCCCGAAGGAAGAGCCGCAGCGAAACAGGTTTTTTTTGACCAAAAACCAATAGTAATGCCCACGCACCTCGGAAAAAAGGGCGGTGAGATTGAGGTCTCCTTCGTTCCAGTTGGTCACCCGCCCGGCAGCGCGGTCGCGGTCGCCAAAGATCGGGTCGCCGAGCAAAAGCAGGCGACTGCCGTCGGATAGACTCAGCTCCTCCAAGCGTTGAACGCCAGCATACAGGTACAGTGTTTGTGGCTCCGGGGCACTTAGCCCCGGGGCTTCCAATGCCTGCACGCGTACGGTGGTGGCACTTGGATCGGTTCGGTGATTGAGATAAAAGAACATGTTCAGCTCCGCTTGAGTAACCTGTTTTTATATTCGTTGGCCAACCAAAGCGCGTAATAGGGCTGCTTGTGGTGGTGGCTGGAAAGTTTATAGTCCAATTTTCGATGCATCCACCAGCGGCTAATGTTCCAGTCGGTGCCGATACGGGGTATGCGGTCGGGGCGGTCGGTTTCGGTCATCATCTTTCCGGCAGTAGTAGCCAAATAGCCGGTTTCACGTGCTACAAGATGTGCGATATGGCTGTTGTCACCATGCGGCCAGCAGAGAAACCGTACAGATTTGTGTAACTGCTGCTCAATGATTTTTCTGGAAGTAGCCACTTCGTATTGTAACCGGGAACCGAACTCGGTGTCGGATTCTACAGCGACCACGAGTTTGCCCGCTTTTTTGTACTGTTGATAAATATCCTGCGCGGCGTTTTCAAAAACAGGCCGGTGCTCTGGGATAGCCAATTCGTACTTGTAGGCCAGTTGGTTTACGTCGCGCAGATATTCAGGTGAAGTCGTGACCTTTTTTGCCACAACGGAGGAAGTTTCTTCAAACAGTGGTGTGCCTAAAGGGATTCGCTGTTGAAAATTCTCGTCGTGAATGTAGTGCGGTTTTTCCTGAAGATCGTACGTGTTCAGGCTGGGATAAAAACCCGAAAAACCGCCATAGTAATACCCGCGCAGCCGGTCAGAAACGACGTATTTGGCGTGGCTCATGGTATGGGACTGGACATCGGCAAATCCGGATTCCTGCATGAGTCGAAGTTCTTCCCAGGAAAGATTGCCGAGGCCATTAAGTTCAGAAGCAGGGCATCGGCCGGCCCACACGTCTTCGAGGTTGGGCCGCACGACATGACGCGGGTCAACCAACTCCGGGCACACAAACAGGGTGATCTTCATGCCATATTTCCTGGCAATGGGGAATGCATACACCCAGTTATCCAGCAGGCCGTCGTCGAATGTGATACACAAAGCGTTCGGGTCGTTTGGGCGTGAGCCATTGCGTATGGCGTGCCACTCGTCAAGGAAGATACTCCGGTAGCCATTGGTTTTGAAATACTGCATTTGATCCTCAAAACGGCTCGAGTCCATCGTGAGAAAGTTGAGCACCCAATTGTTGAACTTGCGGGGTGCCACCGAATGGAAGTAGAGCACGGGTGGGCTAAGCTGTTTCATAGGTCAGTTCGATTTCTTTCAAATGTGTTTCGATGTCGAAAAGCCCTTTGAGGCGCTCAGCGGCATCGTATGCCTTTTGCGCCAGGGCGGGGTAATCGGCTATGGCTTGAAGAAAATTTTCACGGATTTCAGTGTAGTTTTCCGGGTTTCCGAGGCAAAATGCACGTTCGCCACCGTGTATTTCCTCGAACACCGGTACGTTGCTGGTAAGGATGGGCAGGCCGGTCAGCAGGGCTTCGGGTACCACGTTACCGAAAGATTCGTATGCGCTCAGGAACAGGAACAGGTCCATGGACTGGTAAAAACTGGCGATATCATCCTGCCAGCCGTGAAACTGAATACGATCGGCAAACGGACTTTGGCGGGCCTGTTGCCGTAATTCAGCATCAAGGCGGCCGATACCGGCCAGATGTAATTCCACTTCGGGGTTGTTGTGAGCAATTTCCTCAAACAACTGGATCACGAGGTGTACGTTTTTCCCCGGCGCGAGCCGCCCGACAAAGCCAATTTTCCGAAGCCGCGAGCGGAGCCAGCGTTTTTCCAAAAAACGGGATAAGTCGAAACCGTTGTACACCACTTTGGGCCGAACAGGCAATACGTCGCGCTCAAAAATGTCGGCGCTGTAGCCAGAATTGGCTACCAACCGCATCCGAAAAAGCGAAGCGATGCGCCATGCTGTCATCAGGTAGAGTTTGTCCTTCCAGGTTTTCCAGTACTTGGTGCCGTGTATGTGGTAAACGGGATTTCGGCCTCCAGCCAGTAGCAACAACAGCAGGATGATGGGGCCGCTATTCATCAGGTGGAACAGGTCGTGTCGGTGTTTGCGGGCGTAGCGAAAAAAGCGGGTGTAACAGGCCCAGTTATTGTCAGAACCTTCTTCGAAATGGTCGTCGAGTCGATGGTGCAAGCCGTTTCCGGCAGGTCTCAGGCTGAAAAGGTGCATTTCCCGTTGCGCATAAAACCGATCGGTATAATGGCTTATATACGACTCCATACCGCCGGGCAGGGATTCCCAGACGACATAATGAACAGGAGTAAGTGTACCAGGAAGTACTTGTTTTTGCATTGGTGGTGAATGATTAAAAAACAATACTGACAAGGCACCAGAGACGGAGTCAACGGATGCACTGTACGGAATAGGGCGATTACACGAATACGGGGGGAAGGGATGATCAGATTTTACAGGTTTGAAAGACCTGGAAAATCTATGCCGCAGGTGGTGGCTCCTCGGTTTTTGAAAGCGGATTAGTAGAAAGTTTGTAGAGGATGGCACCCATCGTAAGGTAAACCCCAATAACAATCCCGCCTACCGGATCGGCATAGAATGAAAAATGCTGACCAGAGGACGAGTGTATGGTGAACCAGCCCGGAAAAAACATCGGCCATACCAGCAGGCTCTCTTTGTAGGGGTTGCCTTTGAGCAATTGCAAGCTTCGGGCCAAAAGTTTTCCGTGGAAAAAAAGTATGAATATAGCCATCAAAACCGCCCCGATAATGCCTGCGTGAAGTAAGATATTTTGGTTGGCGACGTGAAAGTCGCCATGCTTGAAGTACTCATCCGAGAAACCAAATCCGGATATCGGCGACTCGCTCCACTTGTCCATCACGCGCGGGCTGCGCTCGGTAATGCGCGATAACGTTCCCCCCGCTGTGGCATCGCCCGAAGCGAGTTTCTCTAAGGTGGTGAATCGGGCAATAGCGTTGGTGAACTGTTTACCCACAACCGGGAGCATCATCAGCAGCGACACAAGTACCGTGCCGGAGGCAACAATCGAGAGGGTCTGCTTGATTCTCATTTTGAAGACAAAAGCAAGGTACAGCAGCAGTGACATGGAGAAGCCGATCGTCCAGCCCCTCGTGGCTGACAAAATCACACAAAGAAAACAGGCAGCCAAAACAGCCAGCAGGTAGCGATGGTCGAAGTGAATTTTTTTGCGGGTGAGCCAGTAAAACGCTCCAAAATAGCATAGAAGCACGGTATTACTGCTGTAGAAACCGCGATAGGTTTTGCCCTTTGCTACATCTACCGTGAACCAGAATTTTTTGTAAACCCCGAGGAATTGCGAGGGCGTCAGGCTGGTCGTGATTGTAAAAACCTGAGCGAACAGGGCTAAAAAAGCCATTGGAAACGCGTAGAAAAAGAATTCCCGGAAGTCTTCCTCGGTTCGGAACAACCGAGGAAGGGAGTATATCAGTGCCAGCGGTAACAGGTATTTGACCAGTCGAAACTGCACGTTTAGTTGGGGCGAAAGCCCCAGTGTGTACCCTTGAATAATCAGAAAGAAGATGTAAACCCCCATGATCGACAGCATATTGCTGTGGAAAAACGGTCCGGGGCTTTCCCGCTTGGATGCTTTGATAAGTGTCAAGACGACATAAATCTGCTCCAATTCGATGGCTGGCAGCCCCGGTATCAGTTTGAGAACTACTTCGTACGCATTGAAGTAGCCCCAGAAACCGTCTGAAGTGGTCAGGAAGAATGCCAGCCACAATGCTTCGTTTGATGACCGGAAATAGGCGATCAACAGCAGGATGTAAAAAGGCGTTTTCGCTATTTCCGGCAAGTAATAGGTGGCCAGAATAGTTGCTGCGAGCAACAAAAAAAACTCGGCAAGTTTCCTAAGCATCACGGTCTGAGATGTTTCAAAGTGTGGGTGCGGCAGGTGCCGCAACATGCACTCGGATGGATTAGTCAAAGATGTTGGTCAGCATGCGCCGGATCACCATTTCGGGCGTGTAGCGCTGCAAAACGCGCTCGCGCATGGCTTGAACGCAGGCCAATCGTTTCGGTTCGTTGCCTAACCAAAACCGAGCCATTTCCTCGGCTTGCGGATAGTTTTTGATAACAGGGATTTCCATTCCCTCAAAAACCGTGTCCAGATCGGTGCTGTACTCGCACAAAGGTAGAATGCCCGAGCCAAGAATGTCAAACACCCGGACGTGGATGCCTTTAAATAATGAAGGCACCAATTCGACCGGTGCTATTTTACTGCAGTTGTACGCTAAATTGTTGAAGCCCGCATCGAAGCGGTCGTGCGGGATAATCTTGCCCGCTGCACCGGGAAACATACCGTACCAGCGTTCCATACTGCCACTGATGTATGCCCGGAAGTTGAGGTTTTTGAACAGATCGAGGAATAACATGCGCTTGTAGCCCCAGTTGGTCTTGCTGGCGCTGCCCACATAGATCAGGTCGGAACCGTACGCGGTCCGGTCTTGCTCCGAAACCGCCATGGGGAAATAGGTAGCGCTGTTGAAACCAAAACAGTCGAACACGCAATTTTTTGCCCCCATTTGGGTCAGTTGGTCACGCCACATCGAGTCCGGGCAAATCACATAGTCGGCACCAAACAGGATGTGCAGGTTGTAGATGCTCGTGGGCGTGTACAGCGGGTTATCGCCCAGCATAAAGGCAACCTTGGATTTTTTTCGAAACTCCGCCAAAAGATCGGGTTGTGCCAGTTGGTTGTTGTAAATAAAAACCAGGTCGGGCTGAAATTCCCGAAAAATGCGCAGGTACTCCGCATTGGCTTTCTGTTGATACGGCTCTTCCCAGAAGCGGCGCAGTTTGCCTGGCAGGGAGGTGTAGTTGTTGTAGCGGGCGTTGGCACGGGCGGAAAAAAAAGATTGGTAGTCAACCGATCTCAACTCCACGCCGTTAGCTTCCAGTCCGGAAATAATGGAGTGGATGAACGGATACTGAAGCGGCGCGAGGAAAAGGCATTTCATATTTGCTGGCAAAGATTAAAGTGTCATAGAGGCTCGCAGAGTTTTTTTCTCGCATGCGAGGGGAAAAGTGTCACAGAGGCTCACAGAGTTTATGGAGGCTCAGAGAGTTTATTTCGAAGCCACGCTCTGTAAGCCTCAAAAAAACTCCGTGAGGTGCTGTGCTACCTTTTTTTCGAAATCACACTCTGTGAGCCTCCAAAAACTCAGTGAGCCTCTGTGCAAATACTTTTATTCGAAGCCACACTCTGTAAGCCTCAAAAAACTCTGTGAGCCTCTGTGACACCTTGTTTTTACTCGCCAGCCAAAATTCGTGCCGGAGTGTTCTACTTCGCAAAGGGTAGCGTCGCACCCGAACGAGATGCGTAGTTTTGCCCCGATTTTTTTCAGACGACTTCTCAGACATGAAATTCCCGCAACCCATACCCGTCCGCCTGCTGGCCGACCGTTTCCATGCCCAAATCATCGGCGACGACACCCTTGCCGCCACCGGCATCAACGAAATTCACAAAGTAGAACCCGGCGACATCGCCTTTTCCGATGCGCCCAAGTATTTCCAAAAAACCCTCGACAGCGCTGCCACGATCGTCCTGCTCAACGCTCCCGCCGAGTGCCCGCCGGGCAAGGTCATCCTCGTGGTGGGCAACCCCTTCGAGGTGTACGATACGCTCATCCGGGATCATAGACCGTTCGAGCCGGCTACCAGCCCGGTCAGCCACCGGGCCCAAATTCACCCCACAGCCATCATCGAGCCGGGCGTGATCATCGCAGCCAACGTGTCCATCGGGGCGTATTCCTACATCCAGGCCAATGCTTACATCGGCGAGTACTCTGTCATCGGCGAGCACGTGGTCATCGGCCCAGGTGCTATCATCGGCAGCGATGCCTTTTATTTCAAAAAACACCCCGACGGCGCTTACCAAAAATGGCGCTCCGGCGGGCGGGTCATCATTGAAGACCGCGTGGACATCGGCGCAGGCTGCACCATCAACAAGGGCGTGAGCGGCGACACTATCATCGGCGCGGGCAGCAAATTAGACTGCCAAATCCACATCGGCCACGGCGTGGTGATCGGAAAAAACTGCCTCATGGCCGCCCAGGTGGGCATCGGCGGCAAAACCGTGATCGAAGACAATGTGGTGCTGTACGGCCAAGTGGGCATCGCACAGGCGCTGCGTATCGGCAAAGGAGCCGTGGTGCTGGCCGCTTCGGGCGTGTCCAAATCCCTCGAAGGCGGTAAAACCTATTTCGGCGCGCCAGCCGACGAGGTGCGGGAAAAATACCGGGAGATCGCGGCGGCCCGGCAGTTGCCGGAATTGTTGAAGAAATGGGGGAAGTGAGCGCAAAGCGGAGGCGGGCAAATTCCGTGAGAAAAAAACCTTTTGGGGTTTGCCTCGGTTCCAGTATTATTGCACTCCAAACCACCCAATCTGGCGCAATTGCACGAAAAGAAAACCTGAAAAATGGATTTTGCAGCGTTTTTGAAAATATTGGAGGATCATTACAAGGGCGTAATGATGCTTCTCCTATTTCTGTTGACCATTGTTTTTGTCGTCAACTGGTTGGCCAGGATTTTCGGTTGGGGGCGGTATCGACTCAGAAACAACGCACCAGCAAACACGGGTAGAAGTTGGTTCCTGGAGAACTTTTTCAACAGGCTGATCAATGATTTTAGGCACCTGCTCGCTTTGGTGATTGTGCTGATCTTTGTCTCATTGATTTTTTATGCCATGGCCATGACTGACGATTTTGAGCAGAAAATGGATGCGCTGCAGCTCGTCATAGCTTCGCTTGGAGGGCTTTTAGGCTCAATAATTGGATACTACTTCGGCGAGTCTGCGGTGCGAAATGCACAAACGCCGATGGGGATTCCAACATCCGAAGATGCTCAACCGGAACAACCCATTCTGGAACCCCCGGCACCAAAAATACCAAGTGCCGATAACGATTAGAATGCAAACCGACAATTATGGAAAAAAGGACCTATAATCTGTACATGCGGGATACACTGTTCGATCCGAATGACCCGGCTGCAAGCCTTGAAAAGAAGGCTTTGTACAAAAAATATTCGGCTCCCGAGGCCAAGATACTGTACAAAGTGTGGTTATACCTTGGCGGGCGTGACCTGCCCTTCGTCGAATCGGTTCGGTATCACTTGCACTCATCATTCCCCAACCCGAAACAGGTGGTGGAAAGGAGAATGGGCAATCCCAATTGCGCCTTTGCCATCTGGGCTTGGGGGATGTTCAATGTCAAAGCGGAGGTCTTTTTGATGGGTGGGGAAATATTGGTCATCAACCATTTTCTGACCTTTGGCAGCGAGATCGAGTTGGAGTCCGAAATCCGGTGGGCGGTGCAGCCGAGCGGCTCCACGCAGGCTAATATTCGCCCCTCATCGGGTGTTTGACGATGCTTCCCCTTTTTTCCCGTCCGGGGACAAGCGGCAGAACAATTAGGCACAAACCGAACGTTCTGCCGCTTTTTTTTCTTCCTCCCAAAACCAGAATTTGCAAGACTTTTGCCACCATGACGACCGCGCCGCCGAGGAGGCCGAAAAACAGCGGGAACAAACCGAACGGGATAAGGCGGAACGCGCCCGCCACCGCCGCGACGAGGCATTTTGGAAAACCCTGCTCACCGACGCAAACGCCTCGGATGACCCGGCGCATAAAGTCGCCCTGTACGAATCCTTCCTGCACGACCCGGATTTTCGCAACCACCACGATGAGGCGGAAGAGGCCGTCGAGGAAATGCAGGCCGAACTGGATGCCGCCTTCCGCCGCCAGGCCGCGCTGGAAGCCGCTCGCCGAAAGCGTGAAGATGCCGAACACCAACAGCTGGAAGCCGAGGCTGCCGATAATAAACGGCGAGAAGAAGAAGCCGCCCGCAAGAAACGCGAGGCTGCTGCCGCCGAGAAAAAACGCCAGGCCGAAGCCGAAGCCGCCCGCACCACAGGCCTCCCCGATATGGTACGCGTGCAAGGCGGCACCTTCCAGATGGGCCAAAAAGGCGTGGCCGAACCCGTACATACCGTCACGCTGCCCGATTTCGAGATCGGGAAATACCCCGTCACACAAAAACTTTGGCAGGAAGTCATGGGCGCGAACCCCAGCCGTTTCAACGGCTGCGCCGACTGCCCGGTGGAATCGGTTTCCTGGAATGACGTGCAGGTGTTTTTGGAAAAACTCAACACAAAATTTCCAGTAAAAAAATACCGCCTGCCCACCGAGGCAGAGTGGGAGTACGCGGCGCGGGGGGGCAAATGGAGCAAGGGTTATGAATACGCAGGCAGCAACAATGTGGACAAGGTGGCTTGGTACGACAAAAATACCGGCTCCAAAACCCATCCCGTGGGCGGCTTAAAAGCCAATGAACTGGGCCTGCATGACATGAGCGGCAACGTGTGGGAGTGGTGTTCGGATTGGTATGGGGTATACCCGTCGGATAGCCAAAACAACCCAACCGGGCCAACGGCAGGCTCGTCCCGCGTTTGGCGCGGCGGCTCGTGGATCAGCATTCCGCGGTCCTGCCGGGTCGCCTCCCGCGACTCCCACGGTCCGACGGACCGCCTCAGCTTCGGTTTCCGGCTCGCGGCTTCGCCTTCCAGTTCAGTGGTGGGTGGCCTGTGAGCAAATCAGGCAGGCAGGGAGCGACACCCGGCCCCGGCCTTTCCGCTCGGCAGGCCAGCGCAGTGAGGCCTGCCGGCGGGAAAGGCCGAGGGCGGGGGGAGCGCTGGTAGAGCAGGCGTATCAAAATTACATGGCCGTCGTGTCCTATTTGTTGTTTCCGCCTTTGAGTTTGCGCTTCATGGACTGCACATACGCCACTGAAACGCCAGCAAACTCAGCGATTTCGGCATCCGAAAACCGCCTGGTCTTAAACCGCCTCATCACGGTTTCATGCTGGTGTTTTTCCACCCCGATAGCCTCTCCCTTTTCGATACCCTTTTCGATACCTTTTTCGATACCGGCCAAGAAGAGTTCGTCTGTTTCTACATCATATTGAATGGGCATGGATTTAATTTCTTTTAGTGAAACCGGGTGCAATTTACGGAGCCGGGAGAGCACATGCAACTGCCGCCTCTGGAATGTTCGAGGTCAAAAACGTTTCCTTGGGCACGTCGCGCAGGTTTACAACCTGAAACTTGAGGCACAGCCCCTCCAATTCCAGCACGTTTTTCAAAATCAACTTAGGCGGTTCGTTGCCCAAATAGACTACGATCTGCTTGAGCGGAAGGCGGTATCTTTGGTAAAAAAAACCGTAATAGAACAGGTTTCTGCCGCGCATGTCCTCGTCGCCGCTCTGAAACTCCCAATGTACCCCGTAGTCCAGAGAAGGATCGTCGTGCCTGACTTTGCGGAAGGAATCTACCTCGCGCTCCAGCGTGACCTGCACTTTGTCGGCCAGCACTTCTGTGCGCGAGAGGTCAAGCCCGAGCAGTTTGTTTGCAATGAATGGCAGTAACTCGTCAAGATTTTCCCGGAAGATTCGGTCGAAGTCGTTCGGCATGGCATCGCTGTTTTACAACAAGTGTAGCATACCTGGGCTGATGTGGCAATGTCCGTGAAATCATTTTTTTAATGTAATGTAACCGTTGCTTGTCCGACGAATTCGTTGCCGTTGTTCACTCCTCTTTCACCCGCACCACATCTACCCCCAACTCCCGCACCATCCGGTTCAGCGCGGGCAAATCCCGCTTGTGGATCGTTTTCCATTTGTCTAATTCGGCATTGATCAGCCCCAACAGCATCGTCTGTACCTCACGGTAGCGCTTTCGGGAACAAAGTCCGCCCGCGCCTTTTGAAATCAAGGATACAAGCCCAGTCGCAACAATTCTTTACGAAAAATCAGGCGTTCGACATCGTTGAACCGCAGGATTTTTACGGTTGCCTGACCAATGTCTGTGAAGCCGAAAATCCCGGCATCGTCTATTTCGAAGTGTTCCTGCCAGGTGTCTTTACGGGGGTTGAAAAAACGTACAATGTGCTGGTCGCCATCAGCGAATGTGCCCACATCGGTACCTTTGTGGGCATTACATTCGGGACAGGAATAGGCCAGGTTCTCGGAAGTGGTCGTACCGCCGTACTTCCGGCTTTTGATATGCTCCAGGTGAAAACGGTAGAAAGAAACGGCTTCTCGGACAAGGCAATACTCGCATCGAAAATCAGCCCTTTCGGCAGTTTCCTGGCGCAAGGATTCATAGGCGCTCATGCGGCGGAAAGCAATTTCAGTGCTCGGGCCTTGGCAAGGCTGATGATGCGATTGATGATCAGGTAGTGCTCCAACTCACTTTTTTCCTCCAGTGTCAGCCCGTGTTCCCGTTGTTTGTCCAAAAGAGCATCCAGCCTGTCCTGATTGATCTCGGAAGGTTTGAAGGCAACGACCTTCTTCGGGTCCATTCCCGCCATGAAGCCAGCGATTTCATCGTATATGCTGAGTTCGAGCATGCGCTTTTTTTGCAAAAATAGATTTTTTGTATGCAAGGCCATCCGCTTTTTTTCCTTCTGTCGGAAACACCTCACTCTTCCTCCACCCGCACCACATCCACCCCCAACTCCCGCACCATGCGGTTCAGTGCGGGCAAATCCCGCTCGCGGATCGTTTTCCATTTGTTCAGTTCGGCATTGATCAGCCCCAGCAGCATCGTCTGTACTTCCACGGCCTGACTCGTGGGTGGAAAATCGCCCGCCGAAACCGTTTCCATCAGGTTGCCCAGTTTGTCGTTGAGCCGAACGGGAAAATTGAGTGGGTCCTGGCTCGATTTGTTTTTTGTCTGGTACAACGCCTCTTCCACAGTAGTCATGTCCTTTTCGAGGGTTTTGATCTGCTCGCGCAGGGGCTTCAGCCGATCCTCCTCCGGCAGGCGGCTTGTCAGACCCTTCATCTGGGCACGCAAGTCGCGGATGTGGCCAATAGCGGCATGCATCTCCGAAAGTTTGTCGGAGCAGGATTTTACAAAAGCAAACTGCGCGGCATAGTCTTCCGGGCGGGCGGTGGCGCGAGGATCCGGCAGCAGCGCGAACGACTCCTCGGCGTTTTGGTTCTGCACGGTTAGCCGTACTCGATAATTGCCCGCCACGGCCCGCGGCCCGTTCAGCCGGGTGGACCAGAGGATCAGCCCGTCAAATTTTTTCGCTCCCGGGTACCGCAAGTTCCACACGAACCGGTTGCCGCCAGCCTTCAGGTCGGCGAGTTTGTCTTCTTTCTCCTGATTGGAAAATTTCCGCACCAGCGTACCACTTGCATCGAGAATTTCCAGTGTCACGGTGTCCTTTTCACCCGGTTTGTTTTTCAGAAAAAAATGCACCATTACCCCGCCTGGGTGATTCGTGCCAGCGGTTTTGGAATTTTTCACCTGCTGTCCATCTATCCGGTACGACGGCATGGGCTTATACAAGTGGAAGTTTTTCTCCGAAACTAATTCCGAGGTTTGGTGCAGTACCGTCAGATCGTCGATCATCCAAATGCTGCGGCCCTGCGTGGCGGCGATGAGGTTGTCGTTTTTTACTGCCAGATCGGTAACGGGCACCACGGGCATGTTAAGCCGGAAGGGCTGCCAGCGGGCACCGTCGTCGAAACTGACGTATATACCCTGCTCGGTGCCGCAATACAGCAGGCCGCGGCGCTTGGGGTCGGCACGCAGCACGCGGGTGAAATGCTCTGCAGCAATGCCCTCGATGATGCGGCGCCAGGTTTGGCCGTAGTCGGCGGTATGGAACAGGTAGGGGCGGTAGTCGCCCGATTTGTACGCTGTAGCCGCGAGGTAGAGGCCGCCTTTGCGGAAAGGATCGGGTTCCACACAGTTGACCATGCACCATTTGGGCAGGTCGGCTGGTGTCACATTTGCCCAGGAAGCACCGTCGTTCCGGCTGACATGCACCAGGCCATCATCGCTACCGGTCCAAAGCAGGCCGGGTTCGTAAGGCGATTCGCAGGCTGCGAAAATGGTGCAGTAGTATTCTACGCTGGTATTGTCCTGCGTTATGGGGCCGCCCGACGATTTCTGGCGTTCCCGGTCATTGGTGGTCAGGTCGGGGCTTATCGTTTTCCAGGATTGGCCTTCATCGGTGGTGACGTGTAGGTGGTTGGAGGCGGCAAACAGTTTTTTCGGGTTGCTGGGCGAGAAGAACAGCGGAAAATTCCACTGGAACCGGTAACGGGCGTCCTCAGCGCCGTGACCCATGTTGTCTTCGGGCCACACATTGATGATGCGATCAGCCTTGCGCCGGTGATCCACCCGGCTCAGAAAACCGTGGTATTCGCCGCCGTACACGATTTCGTTGTCCGTGGGGTCGACAGCGATGTGGCCGGACTCGCCGCCAGCGGTAGTTTCCCAGTCACGCTCTCCAATGCTCGAACCGACGGTGCGGTGGCGGATACGTACAGTGCTGTTGTCTTGCTGGGCCACATAAATCCGGTAGGGGAAATCGTTGTCGGTGGTCACGCGGTAAAACTGCGCAGTGGGCTGGTTGTGGTACGTGCTCCAGGTTTCACCGCCGTCGTAGGTGACCTGGGCGCCACCGTCGTCGCCGATGATCATGCGGTTGGGGTCTTCGGGCGCTATCCAAAGGTCGTGGTGGTCGCCATGGGGTGCGGATTTTCCGGTAAAAGTTTTGCCGCCGTCTCTGGACGTGTGGTAGGCCACATTCACGACGTACACCTTTTCGGCATCTTTGGTGTCGGCGTAGATGCGGGTGTAGTACCAGGCGCGCTGGCGGAGGTTGCGGTCATCGTTGAGTTTAGTCCATTTTTTTCCGCCGTCATCAGAACGGAAAATGCCGCCGTTTTCGGCTTCAATGAGCGCCCAAACGCGCTGTGGATTAGCGGGCGACACTGCCACACCGATGATGCCGAGGGTGTCTTTTTGCGGCAAACCCTCGTTGCGGGAAATGTCCGTCCAGGTATCGCCGCCGTCGGTGCTTTTCCAGAGACCGGAGCCCGCGCCGCCGCTGCTCAGGCTGTACGGGGTACGGCGGATGCGCCAGGTGCTGGCGTACAAAATCCGTGGATTAGTGGGGTCAAGGCAAAGGTCGACGGCACCTGCATCTTCGTTGGCAAAAAGGATGCGCTGCCATGTTTTTCCGCCGTCGTCGGAGCGGTACACACCACGCTCAGGGGTGGGTTTGAACAGGTCGCCGAGCACGGCGGCGTACACGCGGTCGGGGTTAGAGGGGTGTACTCGGATACGGGGGATATGGCGGCTGTTGGGCAGCCCGGCGAACACCCAGGTCTGGCCGGCATCGGTGCTTTTCCAAATGCCGGACCCGGAACTGACATTGCCGCGCACCGTTTTTTCGCCACCACCGGCGTACAATACGTTGGGGTCGGAAGGCGCAACTTCAATGGCCCCGATGGAGCCTCCAAAAAAACCGTCGGACAAGCACGCCCAGATGCGGCCGCCGTCGGTGGTGCGCCATACGCCGCCGCCAGTGCTGCCGAAATAATATAGGTTGGGCTTGCCCGGCACGCCCGTCACCGCCGCCGAACGCCCGCCTCTAAACGGGCCGATGCAGCGCCATTCGAGGGCGTTGTAGGTGGACTCGTCCATGCCTGGTTTGGGGGCAGGAGCGAGGGCGGGTTTGGTTTTTTGGGAAAAAAGGGTGGGGGATAACAGGAGAGCAAGGGCGAGCAGGAGGTGGCGCATGAGCAGAAATATTTTTGCCAATAAAAATTAGGAAGAGGCAATGTTACGGAAGGTTTTGGTAATTGGCATGACCCCGAGACTGTTCAAAAAAACTGTGTCAGGACTTATCCCGGCAAGATGTCCATCTTTATCTTAAACGCTGCAGCTTCGCTGAAATGAATCAACTGCTCGTGGCTCAGTCGGCCTGCCACCACTGCCGGGTGCGTTTGGACCATGCCAGCAAATTGGAGAATAGCGGTCTCGGAAAAATCTCCCAGTTCCACAAAGCGCTTGAAGTCGCGGGGAGGAATGAGGTAGTTTGCTGCGAATTCGTTGGCTTCACGCTCTTTTTCGACATCCAGTCGGATATCGGGGATGCCTTCGATGAAAAAATCTTTTTTTCCATGTTTCAGGATATGCCCGGCTTCGTGGAAAAACGTGAACCAAAAGTGGTCATTCGATTTGTAGCGTCCGGATAATTGGATGAGCGGGGTTTGGCCATTGTTGATCCACCTGGCTACACCGCTCACGTTGGTATTGGGCAGGCTTTGCGTGAATACCACAACTACACCGGCTTCAGAACATAGGTACTGAAGTTGTTCCTGAAAGTCGGCAGAATGCTGATGCGCCAGACTACGCATAGCGGCCAGGTTCTCCTGAAACTTTTTTCGATCGAATGGCTTAGCGCGTAAAGCTTTTGCTTGTAATTCGCCTTTTCTCAACCATGCCGACAACGCGCCATGCTGGGTGACATGCGCCAGCGAAATGCGGTAGTATGAAGTGTTCAACTTTTCGCCGATATAGACTGAAGTCCATTCGTCAGGCGTAGCCACCCCGAAAAAGGTGAGCAACGATTCTACCGTTTTGGTTTTGGACTCGCAGCTCGGTATCCAGCCTAATTTTTCAAGTAATTTAACCGGGAACTGAAGGAGCCAAGTGTTTGCCCAGGGTTCCAGTTTGGCTTCGTGTTCGATGGCCGTCAGTGCTTGAATGTACTGCCGTTCCCGTTCCAGCCAAAAGGCTGCTGGAATATTGAGTACGCGTTCCAACTGTACAGCAGTGGTTGGGGTGATGGCTTCTTTGCCTTTTATGATCTCATTGACGGTTTTCACCGGTCGGCCCATTCGTTCAGCCAATTCGTACTGACTCATACCGAGTGCGTCAATCGTTTCCTGAATGGTTTCGCCGGGTGGCGAGAGGAGTTCGCGTGCTAATTCCAGGTTTATACCGCGTTTTTTCATGGGTGTTTGTATGCAGAAGGGGACGTTAGTGATAATCAATAATATCGTGGATTACAATTTCGGTCACGGCCGACCAGTCCAATCCGCCGTCTTCTTTTTCGGGCGGCGGGGTTTTCTTCGGGGCGATGATCATGCGGTAGTTGGCTGATACATCAACGGCCAGGAAACCGGCATCTTTTCCTGTCAATTCGTGGCAATTGGCTGCAGGCAACATGCGAATAATTTCCAGACTCTCTGCCGCTTCAAATTCCTGTAGGCGTTGATGAATCCGTCTTGCTACTGGCTTGCCGTATGCTTTTACTGTTTCGGCGGGATCATTTAGCCGTTTGAGAAGTTTTTTGTTGAGTATATCAAAATTCAATTTTAGGAAATTTTGTTTACGAACAGGGTTAATTATTTTTGCAAAGGTATGTGCTTGTTTAGTTAGTCGCCAATTATTTTAGATGGCGGTGCTCAGACACCACCGCCTGTGCTACTGAAGTATTACGGGGGCGGTTTTTATTCCAAAAACGAATTGCGAAATTTAGATCCCCCTCAAAAACGCCCTTCCAAAAACGCCCGTACATCAGCAGCCGATTCTGCGGCACTTTCCTCCTGGGGCCAGTGGCCGGTGTTTTGGTAAATCTTCAGCAGGGCTTTGCGAATTTTTCGGTGAAATTCGTACGCATACTCCGGTGAGATACGCGTGTCTTCGGCGCCCCAAAGGATGAGCGTTGGCGTGGTGATGTCTTCAATAATGTCCACGGGTGGGCGGTTTTCACTCACAGAAGTACGGTCAATGAACGCCTTGCGGTTGCCGGGCCGGCGC
The DNA here is from genome assembly GCA_046153695.1 of Saprospiraceae bacterium. Classification (GTDB taxonomy): domain Bacteria; phylum Bacteroidota; class Bacteroidia; order Chitinophagales; family Saprospiraceae; genus M3007. The sequence continues at coordinate 10,824 of JBJXEZ010000110.1, read as the reverse complement.
AGTAAATCATGGTGACGCTGCACTAATTGGTCGCTCACTTTTTGGTCGTCGGCGTACATGTTTTCCAGCATGAGTCGTACGGCAAACCGGGGTGTTATTTTCAACAGAATACGGTTCAGTACAGGGGTACGGGCCAAAAAACTAACGATTGATTCCTTCTTTTCTTCAAATCCAGGTGCGTCGAGCAGGATCAGTTTGCGCAAGCGTTCCGGGTGTTCTGTGGCGTAAAACCAGGCGATCTGAGCGCCCAGCCCGTTGCCGGCAAGGTGAAAACGCCGCAGGCTGATCTTGCGGGCAAACGCATCAAGGAATTCGGCGTACATAAACGCGCTGTAGCTGCCCTGCGGGTGTGGCCCCGTCAGTCCGAAACCGGGCAGATCGAGGCTGACGATCTGGTAGTGTCGGGAGAGGGAGTCCGTCCAGCCTGCCCAGGTGCGCATTGAGTTGTTGGCATCGTGCAAAAGGATCAAGGGCTCGCCTTTGCCGGTGATGCGGTAGTGAACGGTCATTCCGTCTACTTCCACAAACCTCGAATCGTCAAAACCGTACTTGCTTGCCAGTTCGTATACGGGCAGGTCACCGTGCCAGTTGGTGTATACCCACCAAACGGTGGCAATGAGGACTGTCCAACGCAGCACGCGGGAGAGGCGGATTTTGCCGATCCAGTACCGGATGTTCCGCTTGTTGGGCGCTTTTGCCCCTTGTTCGGATGAATTGGTTTGCTCTTCCATTTTGTTTAGCGTGCAGAGCGAACGATGGCGGCCACGCCTGCCGACAGGCCAAATCCGCCCATGGCTCCGATAGCCATGCGTGTGATCACGGGGCCGAGTGGCTGCACCGGATTTTCGATGGCTTTGTCAATTTCAAGCAGCCCCTCACGGATGCGGTTGGCTTGTTCAGGGTCGCCTGTACCGGCATCCAGCATAGCCTGGTAGGCTTGTTTTTCGGCCACAAGTTCCATACGAACAAGGTCCAGGTCATATAGGTGCAGTCCGTAGAAAAACAGCCAGTAGAACAGGTTGACGAGAACGAACACAGCGAACGGTGTGCGCAGGATGGCCCGAAAATCGCGGTCCGTGCCGTTATCTGCACAATCGGCCTTGGCCGCCCGGTACATGAAGGCAACGTAAAAAATCATTGCCGCCCATTGCAAACCGGGGTTCAGAAAGGTTTCCTTGCCGACAGTATACAGCAGTGTAAAGTAAAAAATGACCGTCACGCCTCCGAGCAGTCCGTTTTGCAAGATGTTGTTTTTCATAAAATTCAGGTAAGAGCGTGTTTACATTTCAGTGCTGAAGCGAAAGCGAGCGAATTTTGTTTCAGGTAAGGCAAAATTTGCAGCCGTAGCCGGGCGCCTATGGCGAAAATTTTAACGTAGTATGAAGCAAAATTTGCCGCTTGCAGCCAGGCGACTGAAATGTAAACACGCTCTAATGAAGGGCAAAAGTAGCGCAGCGGGCCGAAACACCAACGAACAAATGCCAAGCACACAAAACCTACCTTTGCCCGGTGGAAATCCTGCGTCTTTCCAAACCCGACCGATCCCTGCGCGGCGATGTGCTGCTTCAAGGCTCCAAGAGCCTGAGCAACCGCGCCCTCGTGGCCCTCGCCCTGGCCGGTGCCGACCCTGCCGAGTGGCTTTCCAACCTGTCTACCGCTCGCGATACCACCACGTTGCTGCGCCTTTTGCAAAATACCTCCGATACCTGCGACGCTGGCGATGCGGGCACGGCATTTCGTTTCCTCACCGCTTACCTCGCCATCCAGCCCGGCGATCAGGTACTAACCGGCTCAGCACGTATGCAGGAGCGGCCAATCGGCCCCCTCGTTGATGCTCTTCGTCTGTTGGGTTGCGCTATCGAATACCTCGGTAAGCCGGGTTTTCCCCCTATTCGGATACCTCAGGCGCAGTTTTTTCAGACAAAAAAAGATGCGGCAAACAATTCCGGTGTGCTGCTCCGCATGAACGCAGGGGTAAGCAGCCAGTTTCTGTCGGCCTTGCTCCTCATCGGGCCGTATTTGCCAGGAGGACTGACATTAGTACCGGAAGGTCGGCCCGTATCGCGGCCGTATGTGGACATGACCCTGTGTGTGATGCGCCATTTCGGCACCGTTGCGGACTGGCGGCCCGATGGCTCGATACGTGTGCCGCCAGGCTGGTACCTGCCGCGCCCGTTGGCCATAGAGGCTGACTGGTCGGCGGCTTCCTACTGGTATGCGATGGCGGCGTTTGCGGAAGCGCCCGAATTGAACCTGCACGGCCTCCTGGCCGACAGTTGGCAGGGCGACCGAGTCGTGGCGGAGATGATACAACAGTTTGAGGTAGATTCCCCCGCTCCCTTCATCCACAACTTCCGGGACTGCCCCGACGTGGCCCAGACCTTTGCCGTGGTGTGCGCGGGGTTGGGCGTACCGGGCGAGTTTTCGGGGCTGGAAACTTTGGCTATCAAAGAAACAGATCGATGCGCCGCATTGGCGGCAGAACTGGCCAAAGTGGGCGTGCATTTCGGGCCGGACGCAGAAAAGCCGGGCGTATTCCGCTTGCGCGGAAAGGCCGTTTGGAAAACACCGCCCCGTTTTGAAACCTACGGCGACCACCGTATGGCTATGGCGCTGGCCACCCTGGCCATGCTCGGCCCTGTTGAAATCGAAAACCCGGATGTGGTGGCCAAGTCGTACCCGGAGTTTTGGGAACACCTGCGCTCCGTGGGCTTTGTCTTGGGAAAAACCAGCGAACTATGACACCGAACACGCTACCCGACACCACCATCCGTGCCCAAGGCAAACTGCTGCTCACGGGCGAGTACGCCGTGCTAGACGGGGCGTTGGCCCTCGCTTTGCCCGTTCGCTATGGGCAAACACTGGAGGTTTTTTCGGGAGGGGAATCCGGTGTGCTGACCTGGACAAGTCGAGATGAAACCGGCAACACGTGGTTCGAGGCCGCCTTTACCCTGCCAGGTCTTGACGCTTTGCGCTCTACTGACGAACCAACTGCTTACCGCCTTCGGGAAATATTGCAGGCTTGCCGTCGGCAAAACCCGCGTTTTCTGGCTGATTTAGCGGCCACACAGGTGCAAACCCGCACCGACTTTCCTCGTGCATGGGGCCTCGGCACCAGCAGTACGCTTGTTGCCGCAGTGGCCCGCTGGGCGGGAGCGGATCCGTACCGGGTTTTGTTCGACACCTTCGGCGGCTCCGGTTACGATATTGCCTGTGCCTTCGCCGAGTGTCCGTTACTGTACAGGCTTGACGACGGCTTGCCCCATGTTGAGTCCGTGCCTTTTGGGCCATCGTTTGCCGACAGGCTGTTTTTTGTTTTTTTGAATAAAAAACAGGATAGCCGCGTAGGTATCCGGCGGTTTCGCGAGCGGGCACAAGGCGACACAGGACTTATCGGGGCCGTATCGGAGTTGACACGACAATGCCTGGCTGCCAATACGTTGGGTGATTTTTGCGCCGCCCTGTTGGAGCACGAACGCCTAATTGGCGGGGCGCTGGATCTGCCCCGAGCACAAGACCTGTATTTCCCCGATTTCCCGGGAGTGGTCAAAAGTCTTGGCGCGTGGGGGGGCGACTTTGTGCTGGCAGCCAGTGATACTGCCGACACGGTGCGTTATTTTCAGGAACTCAACTTTGCCGTTTGCATACCCTACGCCGACATGGTGGCAATAAAAAAAAGCCAATAGCCAACCCTTTGTGGAATTCATGCGTTGTAAGCGTAATTTTGTCCGCACTTTTGCTGCCCTTCGCGCAACCGACGGGAAAAAAAGTGCTCTTTTGCCCAGTTCTGCCCGACCCCAACTTAATACTCAAACTCGTATCGTCTTATGCAACGCGACAACTATAGCCTGCTCATCGAGAAACTCGACAGTTTCATTCGCAAGTTTTACGTCAACCAACTCCTGCGCGGGTCGCTCTACACCGTGGGTGCCGTACTCGGCCTGTTTATCCTGCTCAACGTGTTGGAGTATTATTTTTACTTCGGAACGGCGGTTCGTACGGGCATGCTCTGGGGCTTTTTGCTGCTTTCCGGCGCGGCTTTGTACCGTTGGGTTGGGTTGCCGCTGATGCACTATTTCCATTTGGGCAAACTGATCAGCCACGAGCAGGCAGCCCAGATCATCGGCCAGCATTTCAACGATGTGAAGGACAAGTTGCTGAACATCCTGCAACTGAAAAACCAAGCCTCAAACGCACTGCATACCGAGCTGATAAATGCCTCCATCAACCAAAAAAGCGACGAGATTCGGTTTGTTCCGTTTAAAGCGGCCATTGATTTGCAAAAAAACCGCAAGTACCTGCGCTATGCCCTGCCGCCAGTGCTGATGTTGTTATTCCTGTTTTTGGGCGCGCCCAATATCTTGCGAGATGGTACCATGCGCCTGCTGAACAGCACCAAAAAATTTGAAAAGCCTGCGCCGTTCAAGTTTCTCGTCAACGTGAATGCGCTCAAAGCCGTGCAGTTCACTGACTTTGTACTCAGCGTCGGCGTGGAAGGCTCGGTTCTGCCCAACGAGATGTTCGTGGAGATCGGCAACGTGCAGTACCGCCTGGACAAGGATGCTGCCGACCAGTTTTCCTACACGTTTTCCAATGTGCAGAAAGATGTTGAGTTTCGACTTTTCGGCGGTGGCGTGGAAAGCGAGGACTACACCTTGCGCGTCGTGCGACGCCCCAATATTTTGTCGTTTGATGTGAAAATCAAGTTTCCCGACTACATCGGCCGCCCGGCGGAATCGTTGGCCAATGTGGGCGACCTCGTGCTGCCAGAAGGCTCCAGCATCAACTGGGTCTTCAATGCACAACATACGGACCAACTCCATATGCGTTTTGGAAACGAACCTGCCGCAGCCTCCAAGCGCTTCGGTGATGCTCTTTTTTCCTACAATCGCCGAGCCCTCAAGGACGAAACCTACCACATCTACCTCGGAAACGAAGCCCTGCCCAATGCCGATTCCGTGGCGTACACCGTCACGGTCATCCCCGACTTGCTCCCGCAGATCGACGTCAAAGAGTTTAAGGACAGCACCAACACGCGCATGCTCTTTTTCGCCGGCGACGCATCCGACGACTACGGCCTGCTCAACCTGACATTCAACTACCAGATCAAAAAAGCGAAAGGCGGCCAGCAACCGCTGGTATCCGTGAAAGTGTCCAAATCTGCCGGTAAGCAAACCCAGTATGACTATTCATGGGATATCCGCAACCTTAGCGTGGAACCGGGCGATGAAATTTCCTACTACTTCGAGGTGTTCGACAACGACGGTGTGAACGGCAGCAAAAGCGCCCGCACCAATGTCATGCAGTGGCGAATGCCCAGCCTGGAGGAATACCGCAAGGAACAGGCCCAAACCTCTGAAGAAATCCAACGCGATCTCGAGAAAGCGCTCAAGGAGAGCGCCAAAATTCAAGAGGAAATGAAAAAATTGCGCAACAAAGTGCTCCAGCAAAAAGAGCTGGACTGGAAAACGCGCAAGGACATGGAAAAAACGCTCGATCGCCAGAAGCAGCTGCAAAACGAAATTCAGCAGGCCAAGGACAACTTCGAGAAGAATCAAAAAATGCAGCAGGATTTCGAACAGCAGAAAAACGAGGAGATTCAGGAGAAGCAGGAGCAGCTGGATAAAATGTTCGAAGAGACGGTTTCCGAGGAAATGAAAAAACTCATGGAGGACATCGAAAAACTGCTCCAGGAGATGAACAAGGAAGAAATGCTGGATCAAATGCAGCAGATGGAAATGAAAAACCAGGATATGGACAAACAGCTCGAGCGTTTGCAGGAACTTTTCAAACAACTCGAAGTGGAAAATATGCTCCAGCAGCAGATCGATCAACTCGAGGAACTGGCCAAGGAACAGGACAAACTGGCCGAGGAAACTGAAAAGGACGCCAAGCCCGACGATCAGCTCAAAAAAGAGCAGGAGGACCTCAACAAAAAAATGGACGACATTAAAAAGCAGCACGAGGAACTGCTGAAAATGAATGAAGAGCTGAAGCGCCCGGAAAAGATCGAGGATAACAAGGAAGAGATGAACGACATCAAGCAGGATATGGAGGAGTCGAAAGAAGACATTGAAAAAGACCAAAAGCCGAGTGCCAGCAAAAAACAGAAAAAGGCGGCCAACAAGATGAAAAACGCCGCTAACAAGATGAAGCAAAACCGCCAGTCAGGCGAAAAGGAGCAGATTGAAGAAGATATCGCTATGCTGCGCCAACTCCTGGAAAACCTGCTGACCCTTTCGTTTGCTCAAGAGGCCAACACACGGGATTTTGCCAATACCTCTGTGAACACGCCCCGTTATGTGGAACTGACGCAGAACCAGTTCAAAATTAAAGACGATTTTAAAATCGTGGAGGACAGCCTGCGTGCCCTCGCCAGCCGCAACTTCCAGATCGAAGGCCTCATCACCGAAAAAGTAGCCGAGATCAAGGAAGGTTTTGTAAACAGCCTCGACGATCTGGAGGAGCGCCAGGTGACTGCCGCCAACGAATACCAGACCCGTACCATGAAAAGCCTCAACGACCTGGCACTCATGCTTTCCGAAAGCATGGACCAGATGCAGCAGCAAATGAACAGCGGCCAACCCGGTTCCGGTAGCTGCAAAAAACCCGGCGGCTCTGGCGAAGGTAAAAAAGGCAAGGTGCCCATGGACAAAATATCCAAGGGCCAAAAAGGCTTGAATGAGCAGATGAAAGATCTGAAGGAGCGGCTTGAAAAAGGCCAAAAACCTGGGCAGGGTCAAGGCGGTATGAGCAAAGAGTTTGCCCAGATGGCCGCCCAGCAGGCCGCCTTGCGCAAAGCCCTGCGCGAAATGCAAAAGGAAAAACAGGAGCAGGGAAAGGGCAGCAAATCGCTGGACGAGCTCATGGAGGAAATGGACAAAACGGAAACCGACCTCGTGAACAAGCGCCTCACCAACGAAATGCTCAAACGCCAGCAGCAAATCATCACACGCCTGCTCGAAGAGGAACGCGCCGAGCGCGAACAACAACAGGACGAGCAGCGCCAGGCTCAGTCTGCCAAGCAGCAAAACGCCAAGGTGCCGCCCGCGCTGGAGGAGTACTTGAAAAAACGCCGAGCCGAAGTCGATCTGTTCCGCACCGTATCGCCAGCCCTCAAGCCGTATTACAAACAATTGGTGGAGGAATACATCAAGGGCGTGGGGCAGTAGTGTAACGCTTCAGGTTTTTGCGTTCTTTGCTGAACGAAAACTTCCCATGCTGCGCACTGTTTTTTGCCTCTTTTTACTCTCTTTTTCAACCGTTTCACCCGCACAGGTGACGCGCTTCAAGCGCATGACCTCGGCGCAAGGACTGCCTTCTGATATCGTCAACAGCCTGCTGCAGGACCGCGAGGGCTTTCTGTGGGTCGGAACGGCCGACGGCCTTTGCCGATACGACGGCTACACGTTCAAGATTTACCGGTACGACCCTGACGACCCGAACAGCCTGCCCACCAATGTCGTGGAAACCCTGTACGAAGACCGCAGCGGCACCCTGTGGATCGGCCTCGCCGGTGGCCTCGCCCGGTTCGACAAAAAAACGGAGCACTTCACCTCGTACACCTACCGCCCCAACGACTCCACATCCATCAACGGCGGCGCTATCGCCGACATGTATGAAGACCCCAAAGGGCGGTTTTGGGTAGTGGCCTGGAACGGCGGCCTGCAGGAAATGGACCGTGAGCATGGCACATTTCACTGTCTTTTTCCGCAACCCGAGGCCGAGTTTTACAACAACATGCTTTTTGCATCGCCCATACTACCCGACTCCAACTGCGCCGACTGCTTTTTTTTCGCCCTCGGCGTGGCCGGAAAATGGCGCTTGTACTCCTTCAACGGATCAGACAAAACATTTACGCCCTGCCAGTCGGACGGCCTGCCTCCCAGGTCCTACATCTGGGATATCATTCCCGACGACAATGGCACAGCGTGGTACGTGACCAGTTCCGGCCTGCGCTTATTCGATACGAAAGCCCAAAAATTTGTCCCCTGCGTAGGGTTGCCCGACAGTTTTATGACCATGTGCTCCAAAGCCTTGTTCTCTGCCTACAAGGATGCGCGGGAGCACTTTTGGGTCGGCACTTACGGGGATGGGTTGTACGAGTTTGACCAGAAAAAAAACCTGGTCGGGCACTACAAACACGAACCAAACATTCCATCCTCCCTGCTCGGAAACGCCGTTCGGGCCATTTTGCGCGACCGATCCGGTATTGTTTGGGCGGGATCGTTAAACCTGGGTTTGAACCGCCTGACTAGCGAAGAGCAGTTTTTCCGCCATTTTAATATAGAACCCAAGCACACGTCGGCCAGACTTGTCAACACGACAACGGCGTTTGCTGAAAGCCGTTCTGGCCCCATATGGGTCGGATCAGAGTACTCCGGGGTTTTGCTCTGGGACCCGCAAACGCATCAAATCCAGCCTGCCAGCAAGCGTTACCCCGAATTGGATTCAGTGGCCAACCAGTACGTTTTTTCGCTCTGCGAAATGCGCGACGGCCAACTCTGGATCGGCATGAACGGGCGCGGGCTTTGTCGATTCGACCCCCAAAAGCGCACCTGGCACCGGTTTTTACACAACGAGGCCGACTCCGCCAGTTTGCCCTCGGACTATGTCACCAGCCTGATCGAAGACCGATCGGGCCGCCTGTGGGCGGGCACTTACCAAGGCTTGTGCCGCTATGACCCGAAAACAGGCGGTTTTGACAACTATTTTCTGACCGATCCCGCCAACCCGGCAGGTGCGATCCTGAACCAAATTTCCTGCTTGTACCTCGACCGCTCGGGAGCAATTTGGGTAGGGACACCATACGGCCTGAGCCTGTTCGACCCGGCGGTGGGCACGTTCCGGGATATACTCGGTATCAAAACAGCGGACGGCAAGCCGCAAAATTTTACGGTACGCGCGGTTTTTCAAGACCTCCAGGGCACGCACTGGGCGTGTACCGAGATCGGCCTGTATCGGCTCAATTTCCCCGACCCGACCCGCCCGGACAAAGGCAAGCCAATCGTTCGGCGTTACACGGAGGCCGACGGCCTGCCCAACCAGAACGTGCTCGATATCGCGCAAGACAACCGGGGCCGACTTTGGCTCCAAACGCTGGACGGCGTTTCGGTGTTTCGAAATCCCCGGCACGATGCCCGCACGCCGCCGGATTTTAAAAACTACGACCGCGATGACGGGCTGCTTAACCGCACGTTCCTGGAAAGTTGTTGCCTGAAAACCCGCTCGGGACTGCTCTGCTTAGGGGGGCGAGATGGCTTCGACGTGCTAAACCCCGACAGTATTCACGACGACGGGTTCCGCCCGTATATGGTCATTACTTCGCTGAGAAAATTCGATACCGCCCGTCCCGAAGCCGGGGCTGTGGCGGTCCCGGGCGTTTCGATGCTCAAGGAGGTGGTACTGTCGCACAGAAACAACATTTTCTCCCTCGAATTTGCCGCGTTGGATTTCCGGGAACCAGACAACATACGCTATGCCTATCGACTTGTCGGTTTCAATGATACCTGGGTGCAAATCGGGACACAGCGCCAGGTCACGTTTACCAACCTTGATCCCGGCTCGTACACGTTCGAGGTGCGCGGTACTAACAGCGACGGTATTTGGAACGACGTGCCCGCGTCCCTGAAAATCATCGTCCGGCCTCCGTGGTGGAAATCGCTTTGGGCTTACATCGTCTATGCGTTGTTGTTTGCCGCAGGCATCGTTGGCCTCGTATGGGCACGTTTGCGTTTTTTGGAAAACCGCACCCGCGAACTGGAGCAGGCCGTTACGCTGGGGACTGCCAAGATATCGGAGCAAAAGGACATTTTAGCCAAACAAGCCATGGAACTCCAGGAGATCGACCGCCTCAAGTCGCGTTTTTACGCCAACGTTACCCACGAGCTGCGCACGCCGCTCACGCTCATGCTCGGCCCGCTGAACTCCGTGCTCAAAAACTGGAAAGCCGACCCCGCTCATCGCGACTTGCTCCAGATCGCACTCACAAATGGACGAAAACTGCTCAACCTCGTCAGTGAAATCCTCGACCTGGGAAAACTGGATGCCAACCGCATGACTGTGAACCCCGGCCCCGTAGCTATTCAGCCCTTGCTTGCCCGGTTAGTGGCCCTTTTCGACTCGCACGCGCGGTATCTCGGTGTAAACCTGGCCTGCCGGTGTGACTTGACGCCCGGATGGGCCGTGTCGATGGACGCCAAAAAATTCGAGACTGTGGTGAATAACCTGCTTTCCAATGCCCTCAAGTTTACTCCACCCGGTGGCAGCGTCGAGGTGACTTTGGTGCAAAACAAACCCGGCATGCTCCTCCTCAGCGTTCGAGATAATGGGCGCGGTATCCATCCTGACGACACACCACATGTGTTCGACCGTTATTTTCAAACCAAACGCCCCGATACGCCCGATGAGGGCGGCACGGGCATCGGCCTTGCCTTGAGTGCTGAACTCGTGCGCTTGTGTTCTGGCAGGATTTGGGTGGATAGCAGGGTAGGGGAGGGCAGTACGTTTTGGGTAGAATGGCCCTTCGATCCCGATACGGAATATTCTGCCGATACAAAAGGTGGTAATCTCTACCGACCCATTACGCCGTTGCAAGAGGCGGACGTTAAGGGTGTTGCGGAGAATTCAAATTCCGTATCTCCCGCCACTGTGCCTTTTCCTACAGCCAAAGAGGAAGTAAAGAGTGGGGCCGACGCGCCACTCAAAATCCTTGTCGCAGAGGATAACCTGGACTTGCAAGCCTACCTGCACCATTTGCTCGCGCCGGAGTACGATATCACGTTGGTCGCCAACGGCGAGGAAGCGCTGGCAGCGATTGATCCG
>JBJXEZ010000107.1:0-14072 GCA_046153695.1 Saprospiraceae bacterium | reverse complement strand
TTTGGAGGAGGATAATTTGGTGGCAGGCAAGGCGCGAGGAAGGCGCATAGTAGGGCTACGCAACTGACGAGCAACGCAGAATGCCGCCCAATTAGCCCTTCCAAATCGGGAGGTTATTCTTTCATCGGTACTAACGCAGCATGTGGTGGAATCAGGAACACTTGGATCTTTTAAAATCAGGCATAGAGCAGTGGAATGCCTGGCGAACTAAAAACATAGATATTTCCCCGAATTTGAACCATGCCGACCTGAATGGTTTCGACCTGAGCGGCGCCAACCTGAGCGCTGCCGATCTGACACAAGCCGTGTTAATTGGAACAAATTTGACGGGGGCTAACCTTGAAGGCGCTAAAATTTACGGGATTTCGGTTTGGGATATCAAGAAAGAAGGCCTGATCCAGCACAACCTGGTGATTACGCCGGAAGAGAAAACAGAGATAACGGTAGACGACCTGGAAGTAGCCCAATTCGTCTACTTCCTGCTCAACAATCAGAACATCCGCAATGTGATAGACACCCTTACTTCCAAGGCCGTTTTGATTTTAGGGCACTTCACAGCAGACCGGAAATCACTTTTGGATGCCATCAAAGATGCCCTTCGTGCCCGCAACTACCTGCCCATCCTGTTTGATTTTGAAAAGCCGGCCAGCCGAGATCTGACCGAAACGATCTCGATTTTGGCGAAAATGTCGCGTTTTGTTATTGCTGACCTGACCGATGCAAAGAGTATCCCACAGGAACTGAGTCATATCATACCCTTCTCACCTTCGCTACCAGTTTTGCCTATTATTCTGCAAAATCAACAAGAATACGCCATGTTTGAGCATTTCAAACACTACCCCTGGGTGCTGCCGTTGTATGCTTACGAAACACCGGAGTCCATGTTGGCTGAATTGGTGGAACGGGTTATTGAGCCGGCGGAACGGAAGGTTGAGGAATTGGGGTTGAGAGGCAGGTAGGATTGTGCCGGGCACCTCGTGTAACCCCTCCGTAGCACGGACGGATTCCTTCGGAAAGGCAAACCGAGACGAATGGAAACGAAATGACTACTGCGCCCCGAACACAAACTGCACAATGTTCGCCCCCATTTGCAACGCCTTGGTACGCATATCCTGAGGGTCGTTGTGTACGTCGTCCCAGCCGTCGCCGAGGTCAGTCTCGAAATTGTAGTAGCACACCAGGCGGCCCTGCCAGAACAGGCCGAAGCCCTGGGCGGGCTTGCCATCGTGCTCGTGTATTTTCGGCAGACCGTTTTTGAACACATATTTTTGGTTGTAGATGGGGTGGGCGAAGGGGAGCTCCACGAGGTCAAGTTCGGGAAAAACTTTTTTCATGGCCGGGCGCACGAACGGGTCCAGGCCGAAGTCGTCGTTCAGGATAAGAAAGCCGCCGCCCTCGAGGTATGCGCGGAGGTTGCGGGCCTCCAGATCGCTGAACAGCATATTGCCGTGGCCAGTAGCGTACACGATAGGGTAGTTGAAAATATCGGCGCTACCCGGCTCTACAATGACGTACTCCTGGTTGAAGTTGGTACGCAGGTTCTGGTTGCAGAACCGGGCGAGGTTTTTCAGGGAATTAACGTCGTTGTACCAATCGCCGCCGCCAGCATACTTGAGCAGGGCGAGTTGCAGTGTGGGCTGTTGGGAGCGCAAAGCAAATGGCAAGAGGAGCAGGCTGGCGAGCAGCAGGTTGCGAAGCATATTTTTGGTGTGTTTTGTCAAAAATTAGAGTCATCAATACCGTCCAGGTAACGCCTGATTTCAGCCACAACAGAGGCTACGCAGCCGTCGTCAAACGGGGAGCGCAGATTAGCCAGTTGGACTAAGCCGAGAAATGAGCGGCTGCCACCGGCCTGACAAAGGCGCAGGTAGTCAGCCCAGGCTGTGCCGTGGTTTTCGCGGTCGCGCTTCCAAAACTGGAGCGCACATATTTGGGCCAGGGCGTAGTCAATGTAGTAAAACGGCGAGTTGAAGATGTGGTTTTGCTTTTGCCAAAACCCGCCGTTTTCCAAAAACGTGTTTCCGTCGTAGTTACGGTGGGGTAGGTAGGTTTTTTCCAAATTCCGCCAAACGGTGTTGCGTTCGGCGGCTGTCATGTCGGGGTTTTCATAAATAATATGCTGGAACTCATCTACGGCCACGCCGTAGGGCAAAAACTTGATGGCTCCGGCGAGGTGCAGGAAGTAGTATTTTTCGGTGCTTGGTCCAAAGAACAGCTGCATCCAGGGCCAGGTAAACAGCTCCATGCTCATGGAGTGGATTTCGGCGGCATCGCTCGTGGGCCAATGGTATTCATCGAACTCAAAGTGGCGGCTGCTCCACACCTGAAACGCGTGCCCGGCCTCGTGGGTAAGCACATCAATATCACCGCTGGTCCCATTGAAATTGGAAAAAATGAACGGAGCCTCAAACTGCTGCATATAGGTACAATAGCCGCCTGTGGCTTTACCGTCGCGGTTCACCAGGTCCATGAGGCGGGCATCTTGCATACGGCGAAAAAACACGTCGGTTTCGGGCGAAAGCGTGCTGTACATACGGGCAGCGTTGGCTACGATCTCGTCGGGGGTTCCAACGGGTTTGGGATTGCCAGAGGCAAACTGGTACTCCTCGTCGTAGTAGCAAAGATGGTCAATGCCGAGGCGGCGGCGCTGGCGTTCGTACAGTTCGGAAGCCAGTGGCACCACGATGTCGCGCACCTGGCGGCGAAAATTGGCCACCAGATCGGGAGTGTAGTCGGAGCGGCGCATACGGGCGTATCCAACGGGCACGAAATTATCGTACCCCAACGCCCGGGCAATGCGATGGCGTGCCTGTACCAGGTGGTCGAACAGCGGCTCTACGATGGGCGCGTTTTTTTCAAAAAAAGCCCACTTGGCGGCGGCGGCACGGCGGCGAATGGAGCGGTCGTCGGACTGTTCCACGGGGACAAAACTACTCAGGTTGTACGTCGTGCCGTCAAACTCGATATTGGCTTTGGCCTTCAGTTTGGTGTACTCGGAGCCGAGCGTATTTTCTTCCTGCAGGTCTTTTTGAATTTCCGGGCGAAACGTTTTAAGGGCCAGTTCGGCCAGTACAAACAGGTGCGAACCGTGTTTTTTTTCCAATTCGGCACGGTGCGGCGAGGCCAGCAGGCTCCGGTACATGCGGTCGTTGAGCGCCTCAAAATCTGGTAGCGACTCGTCGAAGTACGTGTTTTCGCTCTCGTAGTACGGGTCACGGGTATTGGAGGTATGGCGGATCACACACAGGCTGTGCATAGAAGTGAACTCCTGCCGCATGCCGTTCATCTGCATCAGAATACGGCTTTGTTCGGCCACTGTGGTGGCGCTGTCAAATGCCACCAGGAGCGCGTCGAACGCCTCCGTCGCGGCTTGCAGGTCCGGGCGGGTATAGGGGAACTGGTCAAACGTATTTGTAGCCGAGGGTCGGGAGGCATTCATAGTCATGATAAGATAGTTGGATTGGGAGGGCAAATGTAGGGCGCTCAGTGGAGTTTGCTGTCGAAACCTGACCAAGGTTTTCTCTACAGCACGGAGCGTTGTACTTTGTGGCCAAAATCAAGACAAATATGCGCTTTGTATTCACTTTCCTCTTTTGGCTGGTAGTTTTTGGTCAAATCAATGCTCAATCCACCGCTTACGTTTTTCACGGTGGCCTGAGCATGGGCTTTCAGCGTTGGGCCAACTACTTCGATCGGCAGCCGTTGTTCAAAAACCACGCCGCCCTGTCCATCGAGTCGGTCAACAACGACGATGACCGCAACTCTATTTTTGCCCAGATCGGATACCACGTTCGCGGCAGCGCCACCCGCCTGCGTTTCCTCCAGACGTTAGGCGGTGGCGTAGAGACAATTTCCGAAGAATTCAGGTTCAACAACCTGTCACTCATCCTCGGCTACAAGCAGAAATTTCCGCTCGGCGAAAAGACCAAGTATTTTTACTACGGTGGCCTCCGTGGCGATTATACGCTGAGCACAAACATTGACGAGTTGGGCGTATCGCAAAATATTTACCTCGCAGCCTACTACCCCAGTATCGGGGCTATGAACCGCTGGATGGTAGGCGCATCGGCGGGTGGGGGCATTGAGTTTCCGTTCAGCGACCTCATTGGCGGGCAACTGACCATTTCGGTACACCCCGATTTTTTGCTGCAATATTACCGTCCGGCATTCGGCAACCTCATTGACCCGTTCAATCCCGGCCAGACGATACCCGTGCAGGAGCTCAGCATTCGAAACCTTTCGCTCGAGATTTCGTTTGGTATCCGTCTGCTGCGTAAGGTTGTTTACGAGTAGACTTCTTGCCGACGAAATCCTACCTTTGCGCCTCCGCCTTCCCAATTTCCATCACTCACGATGAGCGACCAGATCCAGCACGAGTGTGGCATCGCTGTAATGCGATTGCTCAAGCCCCTTGATTTTTACCTGTCCAAGTACGGCACGGCGTTTTACGGTGTCCAAAAAATGCAGCTGCTCCTGCAAAAAATGCGCAACCGTGGACAGGACGGTGCTGGCATAGCCACCATCAAACTCAACCCCGCACCAGGCGAGCGCTATATCAGCCGAAAACGCAGCAACGCCCCCAACACCTACCTCGCCGACCTGTTCGATATGGTGTGGGGCCGCATCCGGGAAATACCGCCCGAACGCCTTTCAGATACCGCCTGGCTAAAATCCAATGCACCGTACGCGGGCGAAGTGCTCATGGGGCACCTGCGCTATGGCACACACGGCGACAACAGTATCGAGCGCGTACACCCATTCCACCGCCAAAACAACTGGATAAACCGAAACCTCCTGCTTGCCGGAAACTTCAATATGACCAATGTGGATGAGCTCTTTCAAGAGCTTGTTGATCTCGGCCAGTATCCAAAGGAAAAAAGCGACACGGTCACTGTGCTCGAAAAAATGGGCCATTTCCTCGACGATGAAGTGCAACGCCTGCATACCTGGTACAAACCCGACGGTTACTCCAACCAGGATATCAACAACCTTATTTTTGAAAACCTCGACATCCAGCGCCTGCTGCGCCGGGCCTGCAAAAAATTTGATGGTGGCTATGTGCTGGGAGGCCTTATCGGCCACGGCGATGCCTTTCTCGTCCGCGACCCCAACGGCATCCGCCCGGCTTACTGGTATCAGGACGACGAAGTGGTGGTAGCCGCTTCTGAACGGGCTGCGATCCAAACGGTGTTCAATGTGCGCTTCAACACGGTTCGGGAACTCAAGCCGGGCCATGCCCTCATCGTCAAGTGCCACGGTGCCGTAAGCGAGCAGGCCTTTGCCGATCACCGCGAACACCGCGCCTGCTCCTTCGAGCGGATCTATTTCAGTCGCGGCAATGACCGTGAAATTTATCAGGAACGCAAAAAATTGGGCGAAACCCTCGCCCGCCCTGTGTTGGAAGCCGTCAACTACGACCTCGATCATACCGTTTTTTCCTTCATCCCCAATACCGCCGAGGTCGCCTTTCAAGGACTGGCTGAGGGCTTGGACAAAGCCCTAAACCTGTGGAAACAAGAGCAGATTCTGCAACTCCATGAAAACAAGGAACTCTCCCCGGAAAAGATCAAAAGCATTCTTGATCACAGGCCGCGTGTGGAAAAACTCGTTCACAAGGACGAAAAACAGCGCACGTTCATAGCGGACACCAAAAGCCGAAACAACATGGTGAGCTATGTGTACGATGTCACCTATGGCCTCGTCGAAAACAACCGCGACACGGTGGTGCTGCTTGATGACTCCATCGTGCGCGGAACCACCCTGCGCGACAGCATTGTGACCATCACCGCCCGGCTCCACCCCAAGAAAATCATCATCCTGTCCAGCGCGCCGCAAATCCGCTTCCCCGACTGTTATGGCATAGACATGAGTAAAATGAAGGATTTCGTAGCCTTCCAGGCGCTTGTTCACCTACTCCGCGAAACCGCACGGGAACACCTGCTGGACGAAGCCTACAAACGCTGCAAGGCTTCGGAAAACCTGCCTGCCGAGATGGTTCAAAATGAAGTGATACCCCTGTACAACCATTTCGAATACAGTGAAATCAGCGCTCGTGTGGCCAAATTAGTCACACCGCCCGGGATCAAATCGGAGGTACAGGTCATATTTCAAACCCTCGATGGTCTGCACGCCGCCTGCCCCAAAAACCGGGGCGACTGGTATTTCTCCGGGCGCTACCCTACGCCCGGCGGCAACCGGGTCGTGAACCGGGCTTTCATGAATTTTATGGAAGATCGGGACGAGCGGGCGTATTGATAACGCCTCTTACCGTTGTATCGCAACCAACCGCCGAACCACCGCTTCTTTTGTCCGAACGGACATGGTGTAAATACCCGACGGCAACTGCTCGCAGGGCAACATGATGTCCGACAAAGCATGGATGTGGCGTTCCTAAGCATAAAACGATCTTCAAAACCGCGATTTTAGAGCCTACCCGTTTTTACTCTTTTTTACCCTTGTTGCCGTTTCCTTGAACATCGGCTACTGCCCTTCCGCCCAACTTTGTCCTGTAAATTCAAAGCATCATGGACATCAAACGTTTGGTACAGGTATTTTCTATCCCCGCCGCCGAAAGGAACAACCCCGGCGATTCATGGTCAGCCAAGGCCCCGGTAGTGGGCACGGAGATAGGCGACCGCCCTTGTGTGCTGTTTGTAGGCGAAAATTTGCGCAGCGGTTATTTGCGCCAGCTAGTTGAGCAAGCAACTACCGTGTTCCACTTTGCTCCGAGTGCGGAGGAGGGACTGCGGTTACAAAACCAGTTGAAAGAAAAATACGCTCGCGTCCGTGTGGTAACGGTGCTCAAAACGCCTCCAGTGGAAGGCTGTTTTCCGGGAATAGCCCTGCTCGACATCACTGGCGGCCTTGCCGAGGCATTCGATGCTCGCCCCGGCAGTTATTTTTTGTTTGGCCCGGAAGGGAAACTTGTGGCCCGTGGCCGCAGAGCCGAGGCAACCCAAATTGCCTCGACCCTGCTTCACAACTGCGCCACTTGCGGTTCATTGGGCGTTTTTCAACAACCCCGCGTGACCACGTAACAAACAATCACGATACACTGCAAAGCGCTTCGTGACCGTCATTTTTTCATTGGCCAAGGCCAAAAAGTATACACCCGAAGCCATCCCGGATACATCCAGAGTTAAAACGTTTTTCCCCGTCCCAACCTCGTTTTGTTGGACGTTGACCAACCGGCCTCCTGTGTCAAAAACGCGCAGATACAGACGGCTTTCCACTTCAGCGGCAAACACAATTTGCAAAACCGACATGGCCGGATTGGGAGCCAATGTTATGCCATCGTTGGCAAGGTCAACGGTTTGTTCTGTTTCGGAGCGGTCTTCCGTAGCTGCTTCCCCAGCACTGGCAGGCGTTGTACAGGGCACGTCCACCTGGCATTCGTCCCAGTACTCGTTCAGAGCGGTGAGTGCGGCTGTCAATATACCGCCAAAACCGTTGGGGAAAGCAATCCCGGTACATTTGCTGGACAAAAACTTGTTGGCCAACGTGATCAGGTCGCGCACTTTGGCAGTGTCCGCACCCAACCCGAGAGCCGTCACCTGCGCTGATGTAAGGGCGCAAGACTTGGCAAGTACAAGAGCGCCGAAATCGTTTTTGCGGAAATGGGCGTTATAGCGCACATTGAGATGGAGCGCAATCAACTGAGCAGCAGCAGTATTTTTCAACGTCGAACTGCATGACAAGACGAAATTTTTGTCCAACGGCACCGACGGTCCACCTCCTGGCAGGATATTGAGGATGCACTGGCGGGTAGATAAAGCAAACCCGCAGTTGTCCGTGGCTGAAACGCCGGCTGGGTTGGCGGCGGGCACTTCAGATGCGCAGGAAACGGTTACACCGTCAGGGCAGGTGATTGCGGGTTTGGTTTTGTCGTCCACGAGGATGGACTGCACGCAGCGACTGGTGTTTCCGCAGGCATCAGTGGCCTCGTAAGTCCGGGCCACGGTAGTCGGGCAAGTGCCGAAAGGCTGGTCGCCGATGTGTTGCACGGTTGGGTTTCCGCCGCAGTTGTCCGTGGCCGAAACGCTGGCCGCATCGGCGGCGGGCACTTCGGCTGCGCATGAAACGGTTACGCCGTCAGGGCAGGTGATTGCGGGTTTGGTTTTGTCGTCGACGAGGATGGACTGCACGCAGCGGCTGGTGTTTCCGCAGGCATCAGCGGCCTCGTAGGTCCGGGCTACGGTAGTCGGGCAAGTGCCGGAAGGCTGGTCGCCGATGTGCTGAACGATCGGGTTTCCGCCGCAGTTGTCTGTGGCCGAAACACTGGCCGCATCGGCTGCGGGCACTTCGGCTGCACAGGAAACGGTTACGCCGTCTGGGCAGGTGATTGCGGGTTTGGTCAAATCATTGACGGCTACAAGTCTGGAGCAAATTGAGCCACAAAAAGCATTTCCGACGAACAACGCCAAGGTGTAGCTGCCGTTGCATGTAGCATCTGCCTGGACCGTGACGCATGGCCCGTCGATAGCGCCGATGATTTTTCCAGCGCCAGAAATTGACCATGAATAGGAACCGGCTCCAGCGGGTGCGCAATGTTGCGTGGAAGCACCTGGGCAAATTTGGCTTGGCCCGTTAATGGAACAGGTACCTGAGCCGAGAACGACCACGTTGTAGGTGCAGGTGCTGCACAATCCGTTGTTCGAGGTAAGTGAAACTTGCAGCGTAAAGTTTTGCGTACCAGCCAGAATGCTAACGCAATTGCCGGAGCTGGAGCCTGAAATCGTGGCATTGCTGCTCACTACCGACCAGCTGTAAGTAATATCCGATTGGTTAGGTATGCAGAATTGGGCGTTTGCGCCAGCGCAAAGGGTATCGGGTCCGGTGATGTCGCAAACCGGCGCCACTGCACCCGAGCTGAGCGAGCGATCCTGGCTGCCCAAATTGCTGAGGCTCCAGCCGACGAGGCGCATGTGGTAAGGCGACCCGCTGATGCCACCGGCTGCGTTGCCCGCTCCCCAATCGGCTTGGGTGGCAATATGCCCGCCCCAGGCAAGAACAACATCAGGTGTAGTAGCCCGAAAAACCACGTTTATGGTCGTTTCGGACTGGCTGATGTTCAAGTTGCCTTGTGAAACATAGTAAATGGTGTCGATAATGCCGCCGTATAGCCGCATGAGCCGCTCGCCCGACGGCAATGCATTGAAACTGTTCGTTGGCATGCCAGGTTTTGGTGAACCTGCTGAAGACGGAACGGGTATCGGATAGGTAGCAAAAGTCCCGGTAGCGGGTGTGACGCATTCTGATGCCTGGTGGTTGGCCGTGCAAAATACGTCGTGCGGGTTTAAGCGGTGATAAAAAGTGAGGTAATCCAGCGCATGTTTACCGCTGTTTTTTACATCATAACCCAGCGTGATGGTGATTGGAGTGTTCAGTGGCAGGTTGGTCATGACGCAGCGATATGGTACGGACAAACCTTCGAGGTAGTGGGAATTTTGTGAGCCCACGTTACCATTTACCCAGTTTATACAGGACGTGTCAGGGTTGTTGAACGGCCCGTTTCGGTACTAGTCAAGGTCAGCGGCTGGCGGGGCCATAAGGGCAAATTGTGGGCCGCTGGCAGTGTTTCCCGCAGGGGAAATACGGGTAGTTGCCTTCGGTACAACGTGCAAATCACCGGTTTTTTGGGCGAAGCCCGAAACAACAACAACGAGTGCGAGTAAAAATGAAATGGCAGAGGATGTCAATGAAGTCTTCATGTTTAAGAATAAATACCGGTTGGAAAATGGCCGCACCCGTTTCCCCACACAGGGAGAGGCGGAAATGCACATTTCCGAAGACAGCGAAAGGGGAATAAGGGAGGTGAAGATTACAATGAAATATAATCGCGCCCAGTTCAAGTCGGGCGCAAAACAGGCTTGGGACGGTACTGGTGCCCAAGGTCACAAAACAGAAAAGCGGGAACAGGATTGGAGCGAAAAAGGCAGGCCAAGTGGCCTGATACTGAAGTGCGAGCAAAGAAGATTGCTTGACGTTGTTTGGTATGCAGGTGGGAAGGCATGGTAAGTCTGCATTCCAAAAATTAAATGATTAGCCTTCGGCAAAAAAAACATGAGCCATTCCCGACAACGGGGAATGGCTCATGCGTAAAATCGCCCTTCCAAGGTCTTAGGGTACTATTTATTTATCCTTCTCCAGCAAATTGCCAGCCTGGAATGCCACTTCAGCGCCTTTGCGGTAGTCGCGGACGAAGCCAAAAACAGCGCCTTTGGGTATGCTCACGGAACTGGCTTCGCCTTTGAAGCCGTCTTTGAAATCAACATTGAAGCTCAGTTCGGTCAGGTGGCCCGTGTTATCAAATGCCATGTGGGTGTATTCCAGCGCGACGTTCATGGAAGCCATTTCAGCCTTGATGTTCATCAGCATATCTTTTGTGTGGTACTGTTGGAAATAGACTTCCACTTTAGTCGCGTTCTGAGCGCTTATTGAAGCGGCGCTCAAGCAGACAAAGGCGAGCAGGAAAAGCAATTTTTGCATAAAATAGTTTTGTTTGTATGTTGTAAAGAATGGTAAGTTTCGAGCACAAAAGTATGCCACCACTACGAGACGTTCAACTTACTTGCGTACAAAAGGCCGCACGAAACCGCCGCTCGCCATTTCTACCACCAAATAGTACGTCCCGGCTGGTAAGTATCCCAGATCAATTTCTTCTTCCATTCGCTGCCCGTGCAGTTGTTTTGAAAAAACACGGGTTTGGCCAGCATCCAAAACCGCCACGCTGATTCGTTCACTTTGTGTGAGTTCCATTAGCACTCGGACGGCGCTGGAAGTCGGGTTTGGTGCCAGCGAAAAATTGGTCACCGAGGCGGGCAGCAGGGTCGAAACGACTGTCACCATCAAACCGGGTTTGTAGGTACAGCCGCCCGTCGAAACGAGGATACACTCGTAAAAACCGTCCTGCGCGGGTACGAACGTGGGATTGGTTGCTCCCGAAATGGGCCCACCGTTCAGCAGCCACTGGTAACTGGCCCAAGTGCCATCCGAAATGCCGAGGGTGCCATTGCCGAACACGAGCGCGAGGCCCGGCGGCGGCACTTCGGCAATACCGACCTCGATGGTGTCGCGGCGTGTGCAGCCCCGGGCATCGGTGGCCAACACGGAGTAACTGCCAGCCGCAAGGTTCAGTAAAAGTGAATCCGTTTTGCCGTTGTTCCAAAGCAGGGTGTATGGTGCCAGCCCACCGTTCAGGTTGAGGTCAATAGTACCATCGGGCACATCAGGGCAGGAGGCATGTATCACCGCAGACGAGACCTGAAAGGCCGAGCACAGTTCTTTCACTTTGTAAATAGCGCCCTGTGCGAGGGCCGCGACATACATTTCGCCAGCGCGATCCTCGCCATAGGTGCTGTACTGGTTGGCGGCAAACTGGCCGATAAGCGCCGTGGAGAATATTCCGCCCGTATCCTGGCGAGTAGCCCACCAGCGCCCGCTGACATAGTCGGAAAACAAGTAGTAGCCCTGCAGATCAGCATACTGGGTGCCCCGGTAAATGAACCCGCCCGTAACGGAGCGGCCCAGGCCGGGATTGGCGTACTCGAATACCGGGCCGATATACGACGAACTGGGTTGGCAGTTGTTTGTGTTGTAGGGGGCGGTGCCCTCATAACAGCGCCAGCCGTAGTTGCGCCCGCCTACTCCGGCAGGTTCGAAATCAATTTCTTCGCGATTGACCTGGCCCACGTCGCCGATCCACATGTCGCCGGTTTGGCGGTCGAAGGAGATTCGCCACGGGTTGCGCAGGCCCCATGACCAAATTTCGGGCGAAAAGGACGCGTCGCCCACAAACGGATTGTCAGGCGGAATGGCGTACAGCAGGCCGGGCGACGTGCTGTTCACATCCAAGCGGAGGATTTTGCCAAGCAGAGAGTTTTTGGTCTGCCCGTAATTTTGCGGGTCACCGCCAGAGCCGCCGTCGCCAATCGAGACGTACAGGTAGCCGTCGGGGCCGAATTTTATGCACCCGCCGTTGTGATTGGTGTACGGTTGGTTTACTTCCAGCAGAATTTCCTCGCTGTTTGGGTCAGCCTCGTTCGGGTTTCCAGGCAGCAATGAAAATCGCGAAACACGGGTATCGCCGTCCGTTTCGCGGGTGTAGTTCAGGTAAAAAACGCCCGTTTGGGCAAAATCGGGCGGAAAGGCCAGGCCGAGCAGGCCTTGTTCGTTTCCTGTAGAGCGAACGCGGGGGTCAATGTTCAAAAAAGGCGTGGGCAGGCGGGTGCCGGCACTGTCAAGTACCCAAATATAGCCGCGCTGTTCAACGATGAACAGGCGGGCATCGCCGCAATGTGCGATATCCACCGGGCGGTTAAAGCCTGTGGCATAAGAAACTAATTCGATCTTGGGTTGAGCGGAGAGCGCGGCTACGAACAGCAGCAGTGGCAGGAAGGCAAGTTGTTTTAGCATAACGGTGATAAACAAACAGGTATAAAAAGTGCCGAGGCACTTAAAGAACGGTGAACCGCCCAAATCTCGGTAATTATCCCGAAAACCGAAGCGTCAATACCCTGACTTGTCATGATTTGGCGAATGCCAGGCCGGTTTTTCAATGAAAAAAAGCCGCTGAGCACGTTGCGTGTCAGCGGCAAAACCCCAAAAACCAAATGAAAACAATCTTCCTTTTTGTATTGCCTGCCTCTGCTCATCTGCAAAGACAACGTTTATACGCCCCTTGCAGCAAGAGTCACACCAAGGCGGTGCACGCTGGTGACGATTTGTTGTCCGTTTAAATCTTGTTAACAGGCCCGTCGCCAAATAGCGCGTTTTTTTACAAAAAAAGCCGCTCGGGCGTTGTATCCCTGCGGCTGTGTTTGAATTTTGTTAACCCGTGTTCCTTACTGCAGCGGAACGCAAACGTATTCCGACTTGCGGGTCAGCATACGTTCGTTCAGGTTGTAAATGACCCGTTGACCGTAGCCAACCTGGATGCCATCCTTGAGCCATTTGCCCCGGTCGGGGCAATCGGGTGTTTTTACCATGTCTTTTTCTTCAATAGGAGCGTAAAACCACAACCCGCCGTTAGAGGAAACAAAGGGCGCTGGCTCGGGGTAGTAGCTGTGTCGATGCACCAAATAGACCTCGCCAGCCTGAAAACGGTAAAACACCAATTCACGAACGCCAGGGCCTGTACCACGGTCCATGAAAAAGTGGTTGTTCGCTACTCCCTTGAAATAGGACTCTTCCGTAGCCGGTATGTCGAGCC
Source organism: Saprospiraceae bacterium (assembly GCA_046153695.1). GTDB lineage: Bacteria > Bacteroidota > Bacteroidia > Chitinophagales > Saprospiraceae > M3007. The sequence goes on along the minus strand of JBJXEZ010000107.1, from coordinate 862 downwards.
GACGCGAGGTGTCGGAATTGAACACGATACCGATTTGTTCGCCCGGTTGATCTTTTCGGTCGGTCACAACAAACAGGTAGTCTTGGTATCGAAACTCGCGTTTTTCAGCGGACTTTGCCGAGAAGCCAGCTGTTAGGCAACCCTCAAAACCGACGATTGAGTCAGGTTTTTCATACGGGTATGTGAAATCGGCTTTTTTTGGGTCCGCAGGAGCGGCGTTTTTGCAGGCGGCGACCAATAAGGTGCCAACTAAGGCCGGAATAAAGAGCGTGAAAATTTTAGTCATGACGTCCTTTCTTTAGAGAAAAACAGGTTTTGTTTTTGGGAGCGCAAAGGTCTGTATTTTCTCTGTTTGTCCAAAAGGAATGCAAAAAGTGTTTCATACGGGGACGTCGGAAGAGCCGGACCTGGCCCTTCCGACGCTTTTGCTACCGCCGTTTAAGGAGGTAGCGCCGAATATCCTCCACATTGTACACCACAGTTACTTCCCAACCATTTTCGTAGAGGAAGTTGAGGCCGTCCACGGCGCTTCGGAATTCATAACGACGAGATTTGGCATCGGTCAGGCACTCGCCGGGTTTGACATCCGGCTTGGCCTTTTGGCCGTAGTCGATCTTGAAATGATACGTTCCGTCGTTGCGGCGAAGCGGTGTGGCCTCGAGGTAGGCGCTGGTGTTGGTCGCATCAAGTGGTACGCCTTCGACATACAGTTGTGCAGACAGGATCAGGCCGTTGGCCAAAAACAGGAAAACAAGAATGACTTTTTTCATAGCAAAGTGAATTTTGGAGCAAAGGAACAGGCGATTTTGATATTGGCAACGACCTTAACCAGGGCTTAACTGGTTAACAAATTTTAACTTAA
>JBJXEZ010000092.1:0-9593 GCA_046153695.1 Saprospiraceae bacterium | reverse complement strand
CGGGGGCGTACATGCCGGGCTTGAAAGGGAAATCCTCCGTCACGCCGCTAATGGTCAGGTGCAAGCTGTCGCCGACCAGAATGGATTTGCCGACAGCGTCGGCGGGCTGGTTGCCGAGGTTGAATTGTTTCACAAAAAGCGGATTCACAATAGCGAACAACTCGCTCTGCTGCGCCGGGTTTTCGGGAAACGGATTGCCCGCTGCGAGTTTGATACTAAAATGGTCGAGGTAGCGGTGGTCAACGAAATATTCCCGCACGCCCACGCGCTCGGCACTGGCATGGGTGCGCACGTCTTCCGAGCCGTCAAACCAGGTGCCCATGGGTATCGAGATGCCCGACAAGTTGCCCACGCCGCTCACCTGCGCGAGTGCAGCGGATACCCTGTCGAAGGGCTGTCCCTGGAGTTGCACGAGCAGGGTTTGTGGTTTGTTAAAACCAAAATTGGCGGTAATCAAGTGGTCCACCTGCCGCCAGACCATGGTCACAAGTATGAAAAATACAAGGGTGACTGTAAACTGGACCACCAACAAGGTTTTGCGCAGCCCGATTCGGCGAAGAAGTTTGATGTTTTGCAGCTTTTGCAACACAGACAAGGGTGAGGTTTTGGACAGGGCGAACGCTGGCAGCAAACCAGCAAGGATTCCGACCAGAACGGCAAACAGCACAAACTGTCCGTACAGCATGGCATTTTCCTGCACCCGAACGTCGAGGGCCTCGGCTATAGCGAGCTGCTCGAACCGGGGTTTTACAAATTTCATCAAAAAGTACCCGGCTACGAGCGCCAGCAACGCCAGAACAATTGATTCTCCAATAAACTGCCCGAACACCTGCCAACGGGAAGCACCCAGCACCTTGCGCACGCCAATTTCGCGGGTACGCACGAGCGAGCGGGCGATGGTCAGGCTGGTGTAGTTGAAACAAGCCGACAGCATGATAATGGCTCCCAAAACCGAAAAAAACCACACGAGAAATTCCGGCATACCGGCACCCATCGAATTGGACAACATACTGCCTGGTGTGATATCGTCGAGCGGTTGCAGGCGGAATTTATAACTGGCATCCCGACTTTCAAGCTCAAGTCCGGCGTAATTTTTTTGGGCGATCTTGCCCAGTGCCGTTTCGGCAGCGGGTTTATCAGCCTGATTTTTCAATCGCACGAAGTTGTAGGTAGCGTAGTAATTCTGCCAGTTTTCCGCCACCTGCGGCGCATCGGGTAGTTTTTCCTCGGCCAATTGCGTGGCCAAAGAACCGAGCGCCGTGAACTCCAGGTGGGTTTTTCCGGAAAATGGCCGCAGAACGCCTGTCACCCGGAACGGTTTCGCGTATCCGGGTGCTTCGAGCGTTTCGCCCACGGGGTCGTTGTTTCCGAAAAGACGGGCGGCCAGTTCGTTGGTCAAAACAACGGTGTATGGTTCGTCGAGCGCAGTTTCGATATCGCCAGCAGCCAATTCAAAACCGAACATGTCGAAAAATGACCCGTCGGTAAACAGCCCGGAGAAATCAAACGAGCGGCCGCCCGTTGTTAATTGCCCGCCAAACGTGCGCACGAGCGGTGTCCAGAGCTCCACTTGCGGGAGTTCGTCCTGTAGTGTTTTGGCTATAACAAACGGCGATGTCGCGTAGGATTCCGAGCGTTCAGACTTGCGTTGCGCATCGGTTAGCACGCGGAAAACCCGCTCACCAGCCGGATGAAACTGGTCATAGTTATGGGCATCGCGCACCAGCATAATGATGAGCAGGCAAATACTCATGCTGAGCGCCAACCCTAAAATATTGATAAAGGAAAAAACTTTGTGCCGAATCAGGTTGCGCAGGGCGATTTTGAGATAGTTCTGGATCATAGCTTGTGTTTTTGTTTTTGAAATCAGGATTCAATCGCCATTCAAAACTTCGGCCGGGTTTGTCCGGATGGCTTGCCAAACTTTCACACCTACCGTAGCAAGGGCGATGATCAAGACCGAAAAAACGGAAAATACAATCGAGAATGCCCCCACGCCGACATTGATCTCGAAGATCATATCCATCAACAATTTAGTGAGCGCGTAGCCGCCGTAGCCGCCGATGATCGCGGCAATGAGGAAAATCCAGAAATAGCCTTTGTTCACCAACACCAGTACATGCATCGACGAGGCGCCCACCACGCGGCGTACCGCTATTTCTTTCATTTTTTTCAACACCGTTAGCGATACAAGTGCAAACAAGCCTGTTGCCGCCAATAGAATGGAGACAATGGCAAACCACGCGAAAATCTGGGATATACTCGTCGTGACCCGCAGGGCTTCAGCGGCGATCTCGTCGTGATAAAAACCGTTGAAAGGCTTGAGCGGAAATGCGTTGGCCCAGGCGGCTTTCATCTGATCAAATGTGGAGATCAACGCGCCCGGTTTGGCTCGAATGACTACATACTGGTATTTTTCCGGGCGGACGAGGCGCATCACCACCGGTTCGGTCGGATCGAACAGGTTGTCGTTGTGGAAATCTTTGAGGACGCCCGCCACCGTGAACTGGATCGTGTCTATGTATACCTGCTGCTCAAGGGCTTCCGAGTCTTTCCAGCCGTACATAGCCGCGAATTTTTGGGAAACGAGCAATTTGTTGTCGTAGTCGGACGGCATCGAAGGGTCGAGGGCACGTCCAGCGGCCAGTTCCAGTTTCATCAAATCCCCGTATCCATCGCCTACAGCGAGATATGCGGTTTCTTTTTTGACCGCATTTGCCTCCACCGTCAGCCTGGAATAGGAAAAACCGATGTGGCTCTGCGTGCCCGCCGATGCTGCAGTACCGGGAAGTGCACGTGCCGCTTCCTGCATAACGCGGTAGGCAGATTCATCCGGGACTGACAAAAGTACGAGGTTTTCACGGTCATATCCGTAATCGTACGTGCGCTGGAATTCGGCATTTTGGGAAAAAGCCACCGCCGCCGTTACCGTGATCAGCGACACGGCAACCTGAAAGCCGAGCAGGATACGCGAAAAAGTGTTTGTGCCGCCAAATTTGACCGTGCCACTGAGGATGCTCGTCGGGTTGAACCGACTGACGTAAAACGCCGGATAAGCCCCTGCCAGCAGCGTCGCTCCCAGCAAAAGCGCTCCTATAAACAGCAGTAAGGAAAGGTCGTTCGTATAGTCGGCCACCACAGAAATGCCGTTGAACATACTGTTGAAAAAAGGTATCCACCACTGATTGAGCTGGATGGACAATACTGCGGCTAGCAACACGACGACCCCGCATTCCAGCAGGAGTTGGCGTATGAGTTGTGCCTGTGTGCCGCCCATGACTTTGCGTACACCCATTTCCTTGAGCCGCCGGTTGGACCGGGCTACTGTGGTGTTGGCAAAATTCAGGCACGCAGACAAGAAGATAAGCACAGCCAATACGAACGGCCCGTAAGCCGCCGAGTCGTCGGGGCGCTCGTACAGGTAATTTATGCCAACGTGTTGGGCGACCGACGCGACCTCCGAGAACGGAACCAGTTTAAAACCGGTCACCTTCCATTGGGGCCGCGCAGCATTTTGCAGTGGAAGGTATTTGTTGAAATCCTGCGCGAGTCGGGAAGCATCGGACGGATTGGCGAGTTTGAAAAATGCCGCCCCGGTAAAAACCGCCCAATCGTCGGTGCGCAAGGCCGTGCCGTCCGCTTTTGTCTGATTGTTGAAATTCGTCAGCATATCAAACCGGATGGACGAGTTGATGGGCGGTTTTTTCAAGATACCTTTCACCGTCAGCGGCACTTGTTGGGGTTCGCCCGCATAAAGCAGCAAGGTTTTTCCCAAGGGATTTTCCGTCCCAAAATATTTTTGTGCCATCTCTTCCGTGATCAGCACGGCACTGCGGTCAGTCAGGTCCTTGCTGCCGGCAACCAATGGAAAGTGGAACAGATCAAAAAAATCGGGATCCGTAAAATGTACCTCCTGCAGGAAGGTCTCGCCTTTTTCGGCTTTTATATTTGTCGACCAACTATTCCAGCGGACAGCCTTTTCGATGCTGGCAAAATCTTGCTTAGCCGCCAATGCCATAGGCATCGGGCTGATGCCTTTCATCTGGTCGCTGCCGTCTTTCGACAGTATTGCCCAAAAGATACGATCCCGGTCGGGATGAAAATCGTTGAAACTGAAGCAAAAGCGGTAGGTCTGCCAGGCCCAGACAATGGCTGCAAGCCCAACGGCCATGCCGAATACATTGATCAGCGTGTAGAGCTTGCTGCGCCACAGGTTGCGGAGTATGATGGAAAAGTAGTTGTATATCATAGCTTATGTCGGTTAAGTACGTTGGAAAAATGGCCTATTCGCTGCGCAGCGCCTTCACGGGATTGGCCAGTGAGGCCCGAATGCTTTGAAAACCCACCGTAGCCAATGCAATTGCCGTAGCGGCCAGGCCCGCCAGGACAAACATCCACCACTGCAGTTCGATGCGGTAAGCAAAGTCTTCCAGCCAGTGTTGCATGAAAAAATAAGCCACTGGCACAGCCAGCACGACGGCCACCAATACCAGTTTCATAAAATCAGCAGCCAGCAGGGACGCGAGACTGGTCATGGAAGCACCGAGCACTTTGCGGATACCGATTTCCTTGGTGCGCTGCACGGCAACAAATGTGGCCAGCCCGAACAGGCCAAGGCAGGCGATGAAAATGGCAATGCCTGCAAACAGGTTGAAAAGCAGTTGGGCTTGCTGCTCGGCGTGGTACATACGATTGTAGTCCTCGTCGAGGAATGTAAAACGGAAAGGCCGCTCCGGGAACCATTGTTTCCATACTTTTTCCGCAGATGTTATGGCCGCAGCATGTTGGCCGGGCCGTGTTTTAATAAAATACGTGCCGCGCCAGGACGGTGCATTGAACGCCACCAAGGGCGGTATTTTCTCGTGCAACGGCAAAAAATGGAAATCACGTACGATGCCGACTACCTGCCCGTCTCGCCCGTGAAAGCCAAAACGTTGGCCCACCCAGGGTTTGTGCAAGCCCAACTGGAGAGCCGCTGTTTCATTGAGCACCACATTGTTTGCGTCGGCGGCGTTTCCTTTTTCAAACCACCGCCCGTCGAGCATTTTCAGTCCGAATAAATCGGCAAAATCCGCGTCAGCGGACAGTTGTGAAACCGTTGGCTTATCGCCTTCGGGCATCCCGTCGAATTCGACCGAACCGCTATGCGTGCTCTCGATATACACGGGCGAGTCGTTGGCGCTGCTCACACCCGCAATAGCAGACGACTGCAGCATTGTTTGTTTGAACGTCTTTTGCATGGCTAAACCGCGCTCTTCGCCCAGTTCTGCGAACTGCCGCCACCCGATCTGGAAAGTAAAAACCTGCTCGCGCTCGTAGCCCATTTCCTTGTTCTGAATAAAAGACCACTGCCGCCCGATCACGATCGTGCAGATCAACAGCGCCACTGAAATGGCAAACTGAGCCACAACGAGACTCTGGCGAAATACCAGACGAGCGCCTCTCCGCCCGGTGGATCCGCCTGAATCGCGCAATACCTGTACCGGCTGAAATCCGGCGAGCAACACAGCCGGGTACACACCCGCCAACACAACGGTGGCAGCCTGCATACCGCCAGCCAAGAGCCAGAGCAAGGGGCTGCTCCAAGGAAGCACAAATGTGCGCCCCGCCAGTTCGGAAAACCACGGCAGAGCCGATTGCACGAACACGATGGCCAACAGGCCCGCACCTGCCGCCAGTACCGCTGACTCGCCCAGGAATTGGGCGAACAACTGCCCTCGGCTGCTACCGACCACTTTTCGGATGCCTGCTTCGCGGGCGCGGGTTTGTGCACGGGCGGTGGTGAGGCTCACATAGTTGATAGCGGCCATTAACAGGATGAGCAGGCCCACGAACGAAAAAACTGCCACAGTGCGGCGGCTGCCCTTTTCAAAGTTGTCGCTCTTGAGGCTGGTATCGAAATGCAGGTCGGTGAGCGCACCGAGATGCAATGTGATGTTTGAGTCTTGTTTGGCTTCCGCCAGCAGTTCCGTCAGTTGGGAGCCTACTTGTTCCGGAGCTGTGCCGGGTCGCAGTTCGACGAAGGTGGTGTAGTTGAAATTGTTCCAACTGTTGTCGTTTTCGCGGTTGGTGCCTTGCCGAAGCCAGGCTTCTATTGGCAAAAGCAGGTTGTGCCGGAGGCTGGATTCCGGGCATGGGTCGCGCAGCACAGCATGCACGGTGAAAGCGGCCGAGTCCAGGTGCAGCGTTTCGCCAATAGCGCTTCGATTACCAAAAACCTTGCGGGCCAGACTTTCGGTCAGCATAAGCGTATTGGGTCGGTCACCAAAGCCGTGGGCATTGCCTTCGGCAAACTCGTAGTCGAAGGTATCGAACCAGTCGGTGCTAACAAAACCATAGTTTTCTTCTTCGAAATACTCCGGGCCGTGCCGTAACAATGCTTGAGTGCCGAATGGTGCCATGAGCTGGGCGGTGACTGACAAGCCGGGTACTTTGGCACACAGTTCCGTGATCCGCAGAGGTGTGCTGCCCCAGTTCCAGGTTTCCGAGTCATTGATACGCAGATCGGTCTTGATGCGCCACAGGTTTTCAGCACGATGGTGGAAGGCATCAAAACGCAGCTCGCTCTGCACCCACAGAGCGATGAGCATAGCCGCAGCCATACCGATAGCCAGACCGGAGAGGTTGAGCACGGAGTAAAGGCGGTTTTTCAAGAGGTTTCGGATGGCTATTGTTACGTTGTGCAGGATCACGATCAGATTGATTTAAAAAACGTTTTTGTTGTCATATCGGGCTACTCATCCACTCACTCACTCCGCAGTGACCGTACCGGATCCGCCAGGGCTGCCCGTATGCTCTGCACCCCGACACTGGCAGCAGCCAGGATGAACGTGGCCAGCAGCGACACAGCGAAGATGCCTGCCCCGATCGTTATCCGATAGGCATACCCTTGCAGCCAGCCGTTCATACCCCACCAGGTGACGGGCACGGCCACGCAAAAAGCGACGATTATCAGGCGCACATACTCCTTTCCAAACAGCCAAATAATGCCCGCTATGCTAGCCCCAAGCGTCTTTCGAATGCCGATTTCCTTAGATTTTCGGTTCACCATAAACGCAGCCAGGCCGTACAACCCGAGGCAACCAATGAATACAGCAATACACGCAAACAGCCGAACCAACGCGAGGATGACCGTTTCCCGTTCGTAAAATGTTGCGATCCGTTCGTCTATGAACGTGCGCTCGAACACATATTCCGGATAAATGCCAGACCACACTTTTTCGATGCCGGCCAAAGCCTCCGGGGCATTTGGCATGTGGATTTGAATCGCTGCGACACTATACATTGGCTTAGCCGTGGTCATCACTTGCGGCATAATCCCTTCGTGAAATGATTGGTTATGAAAATTTTTGACCACGCCCACTACCGGCAAAACGGAACCGTTCACATCCAGAACCTTGCCCACTAGATCACGAGGGTCGGCAAACCCGAGTTTGTGAGCCACCTCTTCATTCGCAAGAAATTCCCGTGTTGTATCAGAGGCCTGCAAATTGCGCCCTGCCACCAACGGCATCTCAAACGTGCTCAGGTAAGCCGTGTCCACAAATTTGTAGTTGACAGGCCACGGTTCTGGTTTCGACCGGCCCTGCAGCTGAAGCTGCGTATTCCAGTTGTCTTCCGATGCGGGCGGTTGATAGCATAAGCTGATTTTTTGCACGCCTGGAAGCCGCTCCAACTGGTGTTTCAAGTTCGTTTTTTTCTCATCTTCCGGGGCAGGGAGCGGCACTGTGACAATTCCCTCCCGGCGAAAACCGAGGTCGGCCTTGTGGGCATACTCTGTTTGCGCTGTCACCACTACTGCAGCAATGATGAGCGCTTGCGAAATGGCAAACTGTGTTCCCACCAACAACCGCCGCAGTGAAAGGCCCGATTTTTTTGCCCCCCCGACGCCACTGACCGGGGTGCCCTTGAGAGACTCCACCGCCCGGAAACCGGAGAGCGCCACACCTGGATATGCGCCTGCGAGAAATGCCGAAACCACCATCAACACTGCCAAAAAGCCGTACAAAGCCAGGTCCTGGCCGAATTGAAAAGTCAGTTCGGTACCCGCCAGTTCATTCAGAAATGGCAACCCGATTCGAGCCATGAGCAGGCCAATGGCCGTCGAAAAAGTCACGATAACCCCCGTTTCGGCCATGAATTGCCAGAAAATCTGGTAGCGGGTGCTGCCCATTGTTTTGCGCACACCCACTTCGCGAGCGCGGCCAAGCGCTTGTGCCGTTGCCATATTCACAAAATTGACGCAGGCCGTAAGCAGCAAAAACAACCCGATCATAGCCAGTGCGTAAATATGTTTTTTGTTTGTTCCAAAGCCATAGTCGGGATCGAAATGCGCCTGTTTTAACGGTAGCGCATGGTACCACCATTCGCGTACTTCAGGGTGGAAATATTTGTCCCGAAACTTCGGAAATGCCGCCTCCAATTCTGCCGCACTGTGGCCTTCCCGGAACAGCACAAAACAGCGGGTGCCACCGTAAATACCACCCCAGTTGCGCAATGCACGCATACTGTTCGAGTCGGCAACAAGAGTAGCCCAGGAGGTGAACAGGCTGTGCTCGCCGAGATCGGTATTGGTGGGAAAATTACGCAACACACCCACAACCCGGTACTCGAGGTTGTTATTGACTTTGAACGTACCGCCCATGGCGGCGCTCGTTGAGCCGTAATATTTCTCGGCCAGTTTTTCAGTCAAAATAGCCGTATTTGGCTGCCTGAACGCATCAAGGCTGCCCTGCAACAGGGGAAAATCGAAAAATTCGAACAGCTCTGGCTCTGCAAAAGCGCGGGCGGTTTCCTCCTGAAACTTGACCGGCGCACTGCCCGTTTTTTCAAGTGTGATCAGTGAATTGTACCGCGCCGAGAGCATGGCCGTTTTTTCCAAAAAAGAATACTCCTGACGCAACGCCGGACCCATCGGGTACGGTACGTTATTTTCCTTGGTAATCGTCTCGAGGCGCGATTCCGTGCCTATCACCGCGATTCGATCCCTTTTTTTGTGAAAATTGTCGAATGCCAGGTGGTGGCGCACGAGCATGAAAATCAGTACGCAACATGCGATACTCAGTCCCAAACCCACGATATTGAGCGCCGCATACGAACGGTGCTTGATCAGGTTGCGTAGGGCAATTTTGAGATAATTCTGTATCATATACCTGTTGTTTTTGAATTTATTGTCTTATTCAAATTCGTGTCACTCTCCCGAAGCCACTGTAATGCTCACCCGCTCACCCGCTCACTCCGCTCACCCGCTCACTCCGCTCACCCGCTCACCCGCTCACCCGCTCACCCGCTCACCGCTCGCCCCGCTCACCCGCTCTCACCCGCTCACTCGCTCCGCAGCAACCGAACCGGATCAGACAGTGCCGCCTTGGCACTTTGCGCTCCTACCGTCAGGAAAGCCACAACCACGGCTCCCACTCCAGCTACTGCGAACACCCACCACGGCATCGCGATGCGGTACACAAATTCCTGCAGCCAGCCATTCATCAGATACCAGGCTACAGGCGTGGCAATCAGCAGCGCAACGAGCACGAGTTTCAGGAAGTCGCGGGAGAGTAGCCCCACGATGCCCGCCACAGTAGCGCCCAATACCC
>JBJXEZ010000086.1:0-4733 GCA_046153695.1 Saprospiraceae bacterium | reverse complement strand
CGTCCAATTTTATCCTGCCCTGCGTTATTTTTTTCGCCGTATTGCCCACATACGCCTGTAAAAAATGCCTTGGTCAGAATAAAATTGAATCGCCCTGCCATCCGAATGTTAAAATTAAACACGCTCTAAGCTGTCCAGAGTGCGGAGTTCGCCCAATCCGAGGATTTTGCAGTTTTGGGCCGAAGCCAAAATCGCCGTGATTGAAAATGCTGTGTTGCGCGACCAGGCCTCGCGTCGAGAGGATATTGATGCCCCCCGAAAACCATTGTTTAAAAAATCGCCACGCTCCACCCGCATGTTTCCCTGTGCCATAAAAATGCCGTCGTTGAGTACGCGATCAAAACGGCAGCGGGTGACCGCCGACGTACCCCACGATTGCTCCTCGAATCGTATACCGTACTGGATGTTCCGAAAGGTGTTCATGGCCTAGGGAAAGACCCCAATAGTTACGTTGACTTTGTACACCTGCACTCCTACAAACGATACCCCATTGGTAGTACCATTAAGTGGGGCATTGCACTGAAAAGTATTGCCTGCGAATTGTGTAAATATCGGAAAAGTGGTGCAAGGGTCCCAGGGCACAAGCCCGGCATAACCGAGCCGGATGCCTACGATGTTTCGATTAAAAACCGTGTTGCGAATAGACAAGGTAGCCGCACAAGGGGATTCCATCGCCACCTCAGCATCTTCAATTTCTGTTATGTTGCGAGAGACTATGGAAGAGTGGTATTCCAGATCAATCCCCTGCCACATACCTTGGCAAGAAAAAAGTTTGCTGCCATCCAGCGTGAACGTCACATTTGGCTCAACGCGGATTCGGACATTCGGTGAAATACGAATCTTGCAATTTAGAAAAGTAAAATCCATGTCTATAACCAAGTCACCTACCAACTCTATGTCGCCAGTAAAGACATGAATCCAATTGTTCAGAAGCCAGGTGTCGGAGGCATACGTCGTCGTTGTTGTTCCAAAGCAGTAAAAGAACGCTTCCGCTTCATATTTTTCGCAAAGCGTACGTGGGCCTTGTTCCATGTCGAACTCAGGCAGGGTGCTTTCCAAGCAGCCCTCTTGTGCGTCTGCCCAATATGGCGCAAAAATTAGCCCGAAAATGAAAAGCGAGCGGTTGAGTGAGCTCTCGAGCTAGTGTCTTGCAGAGGCGGGCTTTACTTTCTTTTTCATAACGTGAAAAGTTGGGTGTGAAAGAATCGGGTGATGGGTATCGTGCCACGAACATTCCCGAACGGAGTTGAAGGAAAGCGACGCTACGAAGGTAAGAAGGCGGAGTGGTTCCTCCGTGTTAAATTTTTAATGACTGTGCGAATGCCGTCTTTTTTTGTGTCAATGCGGTTATTGGCCGATCAAACTAAAAACGCCTGAAACCTGCATTAACACCGGCTCCTCACCGCCGCATCCCACGCGCCATAAGCGCCAGCACCCGCTCTCCCTGCCAATCGTCGTCATATAAACTGAACGCCAAATCGAACGGCCCGTCTTGCACAGCCCGGAAGGTATCGCCAAGCCCAAAGGCCACGCCGCCGAACGCCGGTCCTTCGTTTTGGCTAACCGAGAGGCGGACGTGGTTGTTGGTTAAATGGCGACTTTTGCCGGTGTCGCGCACACCCTTTGCCAGAAATACAGGTGTCATATTGCCCGGCCCGAACGGCGCGAACTGCCGCAACGTGCGCCAAAACCCCGGTGTGATCTCGGTAAAATTTAGCAGGCCACTGATTTGAATTTCGGGCGATTCGGCTTCTGGCGGCAGCGTTTCGCGTACCACCGCCTCGAATAGCGCTGTAAAAACGGGTACATTTTCCAGGGGCATCTGCACGCCCGCCGCGAATGCGTGACCGCCAAACGAACTGAACAGGTGCTCGCACCGACTCAGCGCCGCGTGCAGATCGAAGCCCGGCACGGATCGTGCCGACCCCACGGCCCGCCCTCCGCTTTCCGTCAGGATCACCGCCGGGCGGTGAAAATACTCCACCATGCGACTGGCTGCTATGCCGATGATGCCCTTGTGCCAGTGGGGGTCAAAGAGCACGATGCTCTTGCTGTTGGCGGCGGTAGGGTCGGCCAGCACCCGGCGACGGGCAGCGTCGGCGGTGCTCTGGTCTGCCTGTTTGCGTTCGCGGTTGCGCACGCCCAGGGTGCCTGCGGCCTCCAAGGCGCTCGTGCGCTCGGCGGCGAGCAGCACGCATACAGCTTCGCGCGCGTCGCCAAGTCGTCCGGCGGCATTGATCATCGGGCCAATGCCGAACACTACATCGGACACCTCCAACGGGTAACGGCGGCCGCTGCGCTGGGCGAGTGCCCACAAGCCGAGGCGCGGCTCTCGGTTCAGGGATTGCAGCCCCAGGTACGCAAGCACGCGGTTTTCGCCAGTGATCGGCACTAAGTCGCAGCAGATACTGACTGCCACCAGGTCGAGCAAAGGACTGATTTCTTCAGCAGGCGTGTTCCAGCGCAGGGCCAGCGCCTGAGCCAGTTTGAACGCCACACCACAACCGCTGAGTTCCTTGAACGGGTAGGCACAGTCGGGCCGCTTTGGGTCGAGTACAGCCACGGCATCGGGCAGTTCCGGGTCGGGCAAGTGGTGGTCGCAAACGATGAAATCAATGCCGTGGGATTTGGCCAGCGCTACGGCCTGGTGCGCCTTCACCCCGCAATCCATAGCCACCACCAATGTGGTGCCAGTGCTGCGGGCATACTCCACACCGGCGATACTGACACCGTAGCCTTCTTTGTCCCGGTCAGGCAGGTAGTAGTCGAGGTTTTGGCAAATACCGGACAGGAAAGTAAAGAGCAGGGCGACGCTGGTGGTGCCGTCCACGTCGTAGTCGCCGTAGAGCAGGATGCGTTCGCCGTCTTGAATGGCCCGGTCGAGGCGTTTAACGGCGCGATCCATATCGCGCATGCTGTAGGGGTCGTGCAGGTCGTCGAGGGAGGGCCGAAAAAACTGCCGGGCTTTTTCAAAGGAAAAAATACCACGCTGAACCAGCAACCGGCAGAGTAGCGGGTGAATACCGAGAGCATCGCGCAGGTGTTGTGCAGCGGCTTCGTCCGTAGGAAGCAAGTGCCAGCGGGGTGTGGGCATGGTTGGTTGTTGGCTGTTGGCTGTTAGCCGTTGGAAGTGGCTGTAAAAGTGAAAAAAAAGGCGAGAAGGCCGGTATCCTGGTGGTGAAATTTTGCAAAAGATGAGCCGCTTTGGACCCTGCTTTTCATGTTCAAATCCACCGCAGTGGCGCAGAGACGCGGGTTTTTTGTAGAAAAGAAGCCAGAGACATCGCCCCAAAAAATTAATAGGAAATCGGTATCACCGGGCATCCACAAAATATGCGAAGCCAACCACCCGGCACCGTACTTTTGCGCCTCACCATGTCTGAGAAAAAAAAATACGTCTGCGTCCACGGTCATTTTTACCAGCCGCCCCGCGAAAGCGCGTGGTTGGACATCGTTGAACAGCAGGAAGGTGCCCGGCCCTACCACGATTGGAACGAGCGCATCAATTTTGAATGCTACGCACCCAATGCTGCCGCCCGCATCCTTGACCGCGAGGGTTTTATCACCAAAATCCGCAACAACTATAACCGTATCTCCTTCAATTTCGGCCCCACACTGCTCACCTGGTTAGAGCGAAACGACCCGGAGGCCTACGCGCTCGTGATCCAGGCCGATCACCGCAGTCGCGAACGCTATGGCGGACACGGCAATGCGCTGGCCCAGGTACACAGCCACCTCATCCTGCCGCTGGCTAATTACCGCGATAAAGTGACCCAGGTTTTTTGGGGGGTACGCGACTTCGAGCGTCGGTTTGGGCGCTACCCGGAGGGTATTTGGCTGGCCGAGACCGCCGTGAATACCGAAACCCTGGAAGTGCTGGCGGCGCACGGGCTTCAGTTCACCGTGTTAGCACCCCGGCAGGCCAAGGCTGTGCGGTTGACGGGCACAAAAGACTGGGAACCGGTGGATGCCGATACCCTCGATACCCGCCAACCCTATTGGTGTGAACTGCCCAGCGGGCGGCATATTTCCGTGTTTTTTTACCACGGCGGTGTTGCACAGGAGGTGGCGTTCAACGGTTTGCTCAATTATGGTAAGGCATTTGCCGAACGCTTGCTGAGCATACACGACAACACCGATACTCCCCAACTGGCCCACATCGCCACCGATGGCGAGAGTTATGGCCACCACCATCGTTTCGGCGAAATGGCCCTCGCCTCGGCGCTCAACCATATCGAAGACAACAACCTGGCTGTTCTGACTAACTACGGGCAGTATCTCGAATTGTTTCCACCCGAACAGGATGTGCAAATCAACGAAAACTCCTCCTGGAGCTGCGTACATGGTGTGGAGCGTTGGCGCAGCGACTGCGGCTGCAACACGGGTGGCAAACCCAACTGGCACCAGCGCTGGCGCAAACCCCTGCGCGAAGCGCTCGACTGGCTGCGTGACCGCCTGGCCCCCGCGTATGAGCGCGAGGCCGGGCGTTTTTTCAAAGACCCGTGGAAGGCTCGAAATGAGTACATCGAAGTCATGTTTGACCGCTCCAACGCGTCTGTGCAGGCTTTTTTTGAAAAAAACACGCGCCGCGACCTGAGCAAGTTGTAGCAAGTAACGGCTCTTCGTTTGCTCGAAATGCAACGTTACGCGGTGTTCATGTACACGAGTTGTGGCTGGTTTTTTGACGAAATTTCGGGCATCGAAACCAACCAGATTCTTCAATACGCCCTGCG